>NZ_LOHZ01000043.1 GCF_001601575.1 Thermovenabulum gondwanense | reverse complement strand
AAGCGTTCATTTTACCCTTGACACATCAAGATGGGTAAATATACTTGGTTAGGGCCATAAGAAAAGGTGACATTTTCTCTGAATAAAACTACCCCTCTTGGGGTGACATTTTCATAGAATCTTGACACAATTATATTATCAAAATTGTTGTTATTATGTGATAATGTCCTATTAAAATAGCGCCCTTAAAAAGGCGCTTTTTTAAATCAGGTTTTATCCAACTCTTCCTTTATCTTTTCATATTCTTCTTTTGTAATTTCCCCAGCAGCGTATCTTTTTTTCAGGATTTCCATTGGTGTTTCTGTTAAATTAATTCTTTTATTGGCTCCATTTATCGAAATTGACTTTATGAATTTATAAATTACATATATCACTGCAGCCCAGAACAATACCCATAAAAACATCATAAAATACATTATAATTCCTCCATTATAATAACCCCAACCGCGGTAAAACCAATGCATCATTATTTTTCCCCCACTTTTGCAAAAGATTAATAAGCTCAAAATTATTATTCCCAAATTTCATGCTTTAATTATGTGGCGAAATTATCCTGGATAATTTGTGGCATTAACATGTTATCCAAAAAATTATTCGGTTTTAGCCGTAAAGGGACAGTCTCATGCCGCAAACAGGATCTATGGCATATTCTCCATTATCGCCTGTTCCGTAATGGTCATGCCTTCCGGCGGAATGCCCATAGTGGCCTCCATAACCTCCACAGCAGCCACCTCTCCCCATCATTAAAAAGCACAAAATCGATTTTAATTCATCCGCCCTAATTAAATCAACAGGTTTTAATGTATTTTCAAAAATTCCTCTCAAATACCCCTGTAAAAATTAAAGGGTTGACTTTTTAATCAACCCTTTAATTAATTGTCTTAATTATTCTTAATTATATTATAATCATATCCTTGGTGGCTTTATTCAACACCTCGCACCCCTTTTCGGTAACTACGACTATATCTTCCACCCTCATCCCGAACTTTCCGGGTATATAAATTCCCGGCTCCACGCTAAAAGCCATTCCGCTTTTTAAAACAGTTTTATTTCCTTCCATGATGTAGGGAGCTTCGTGCACACCAAATCCTATCCCGTGTCCGACCCTGTTAAAGAAAAATTCTCCGTATCCCGCTTCTTTTATTACATTCCTTGCAGCCCTATCCACTTCTTCGGCAGTAACTCCTTCCCTTACCGCTTCTTCCCCTTTTTTGTTTGCTTTCAGGACAATATCATAAATTTTCCTTTGTTCTTCAGTGGGTTCTCCCACAAAATACGTCCTGGAAATATCCGAACAAAATCCTCCTACCCGGCATCCAAAGTCCAAAATTATTACATCTTTTTCCTGGATCCTCCGGGAGTATTCATTATAGTGTGGCTTTGAACTGTTTGGACCGGAGGCTACGATTGTTTCAAAAGCAAGTTCTTCTCCTCCAAATTCCAGAAGCATTTTTTCTACCATTTCTTTAATATCCTTTTCCGTCATCCCGGGTTTGATAAATCCTGCAACTTTTTCTGCTACCTCATCGGCGACCGCCGCAGCTTTCTTTAATTTTTCTACTTCATCCTTGGTCTTAATTATTCTTAATTCTTCCATTAAGCGGGTGGCATTTAAAAAAATTACATTTAAAACCCTGCTAATATCAATAACGTCGACCGCCCTTATTCCACCGTTAACTCCTACCTTAGCGTTATTTAATCCAAATTCTTCTTTTGCTTTCTCTATAGCCTTTAGAAAACCTTCGGAGTCTCCCCAGGATATCACCGGAACCTCATCTCCAAGGGCTTCTTTCGATTCCTCTACGCAAATCTCCGGTGAAATGTAAAAGTAAAGGCCATTTTTTAGAAGGAATAATGCCTTAAACCTCTCGTCACTTAAAGGGTTAAGTCCTGTAAGGTATTCCAGATCCGGTGAAGGGCCTATACAAAGGACATCCAGCCCTTCCTGTTCCATCATTTTTATGGCTTTCTGCAACTTTTCCTTTAAAAGCAATTTTTTTCTCTCCTCTCACTCAGCGGTTTCCATCTTTTCATCGGCGCTGAAGTGCTTTTGCATAGCATGGAGCACCAGCGATACAGCTATAACTCCGTAGGCCACAAAGGACCTGAAAAATTCTCCTATCTGAGGATCACCGAAAAGATTTTTCCCCGCATTGGGAGATACGATAAACAATGTATGGAAAAGGATGGTCCCCAAAATAGCGTTGCCGATAGTAGCTTTTGTAACCGTAGCACCACCTACGAGTATTGCCGCAACGGCAAACATTCCTACCTGTTCATGGCTGCTGTAGGTTTGGAGGGTACCAATGTTCTGTAAAAATATTATCTGGCCCCAGGCGGCAAGAAGGGTGGAAATGGTGATGGCTATAAGCCTTGTCCTGTCCACATCTATTCCCGCAACTTCCGCCACGTGCATATCCTGCCCTAAAGCCCGGAAATCCTGCCCCAGCTTGGTTTTCAAAATAAAACGGGTAAAAAGACATAACAATCCTATTAGAATAAAGGAAGCAAGGGGTAAATTTATACCCATAATTTTAACTTTCAAAAGGTCATCTAAAGCGTACTGAATTATTTTAAGGTCGATGGCATTTTTAAGCCCAACTCCTCCGGGAAGTACAATTTCAGGATTTTTAATGGGTATGATCGTACCGACAAATAGAAGAAAAACGAGCTGATAAAGACCCATAGCAAAAAACCCCAGAATAAGACTTGTAATCATTTCCTTGCCTTTGGTTTTGTTTAAAATCTTCCCCGTGCCGTATCCGAATAAAAGGGCAAAGGGTATTGAAATAATAGCAGCAAGGAAAAGCCCCGCTATCCCTTTTACGTTCAGGACCTTTATCGCAATCAGTCCGATTTGTCCCGCCATAGCACCCACCACAAGGGCGAAATTAAGTCCCATACCCGCTACTACGGGAATAATTAACGAGAGCACCAAAAAAAGGTTTCTATCCAAACGGTTCACTATTTCATTTAAGATATAGTTAATACTTAACCTTGATGCTATTACTCCTCCGATACAGATTATTAAAAACAAGAAAGGAACCGAATTATTCTTTATAAACCTCAAAGTTTTGCTTGAAAAATCGTTTTTATTCATTTCAATCGTTCCCTCCTACTTTTGTCAATGCATATAAAATTACTCCGTTACTTACTATTATCCTTACTACTTCCGATAAATTACCTTCCGGCATCATTTTGTTTATAACGGGAAGGGCAATTGTCAATAAGGCCTGAAAAAGGATAACCCCGGAAATTACGTTGGAAATATTGGCTTTTCTTGCAGTAGCACCGCCGATAAGTATTGCGGATATTGCAGCAAATGGCATCATTAAAGGACCCGTATATAGCTGGAAAAACCCATAGCTTTGAGCATATACCAGGATACCTATGCCGCCGAGGACCATGGAAAGTATCGTGCCAATTGTTCTCTGCTTGTCAACATCTATTCCCGAAGCTTTTGCAAAAATAGGATTGCTCCCGGCAGCCATCATGGCTATACCCGTCTTCGATTTTAAAAATAGCCACATCAATAAACAGCAAAATGCGAAAAACAATAGGGTCCCCAGCGGGAGGTCAAGACCCGGAATTTTTATTAGCCGGTCCAGTACTTTGTCGTATTTTCCCGCAAGGGTAATGGTGGTCCTCAAACCTTTTCCGCCTATTGCCCATACCATTTCGGGATTTTTGAAAGGTAATAATAGCCAGGCGATACACATAACCGAAACTACTGAAAATCCCATATAAGTTCCTACGGTCATTTCATCGCCCTTTACCCGGTTTAAAAGCATTGCATACAAATACCCGGCTATTACCGATAACGGTATGGAGAGCATCACCGCGGTCAGAAATCCCTTCAATCCGATTATATTCATTTCAATGGTAATACAGCCCGCTAATATTCCGCAAACTATACCTATGGATAGGGCAAAGTTCAGACCGGTGCCCGAAACTATGCTTGGTACCATTGCCAGTACCAGCACGCTGTTCATTCCGATTCTAACCAAAGAATCCCTTAATAACCCATAAATATTTTGCTTTTGAATAATTGCAATTATTAATAGTACAAAAAGAAGAATTGAAATGAATACCTTTGGATAACCGTATCTATCAATGAGTTTTTTCCACAATCCCTTCATCTCGTTGCCTCCTTTGAATGGGAACTGTATTCTCCTGCCATCATTAAACCAAAATCCGTATCCGAATCGTAAGGACTTAAAATGCCTTCAATTTTGCCCTCATAGACAATGGCTATGCGGTCGCAAATAGAGCGAAGCTCCCCCAACTCGCTGGAGGTCATTATAATCGTCATTCCTTTTTCTTCGTTTAATTTAACCAAAAGGTCCAGTACGAGCTTTTTAGCTCCTACATCTATTCCTCTTGTCGGTTCCGAAACAAACAATATTTCCGGTTCTAAGGCCAAAGCTTTTGCAATACATACCTTCTGTTGATTTCCACCGCTTAACCGCCGGGTAATCTGGTCAGGCCCGGTACACCTTATATCGAGTTCCTTTATATACATCAACGCATTTTCCCTTACGCTTTTTTCATCCAAAAGCTTTGTCCCGAAAAAGTTTCTTAAAAATTTTCCTTTTACCTGCATAGCCCCGATGGCAATATTTAATTCTATTGATTCATCCAGCATTAACCCCACGCCTCTCCTATCTTCCGAAACAAAGGCAAGACCGCTTTCCATGGCTTTCCTTGGGTTGTTCAGCTCTATTTTTTTTCCATTTTTATATACCTGGCCCTTTGCCCGGTAAAGTCCCATTATACCGTTGGCTATGCCTATTTTCCCCTGTCCGGCCAAACCGCCTATCCCCAGAATTTCACCTTTTTTTACATCCAGATTAACTCCCCTTACTACTT
The DNA here is from genome assembly GCF_001601575.1 of Thermovenabulum gondwanense. NCBI lineage: Bacteria > Bacillati > Bacillota > Clostridia > Thermosediminibacterales > Thermosediminibacteraceae > Thermovenabulum > Thermovenabulum gondwanense. The sequence goes on along the minus strand of NZ_LOHZ01000043.1, from coordinate 73,824 downwards.
CTCCCGGCATATCCACATAAAGATTTCTTATTGAAAGTATTATCTCCTGCTCGGTTTCTTTGGATTTCTTCTTTTCTACCCTTTCCACTTTCCTGCCTACCATAAGCTGGGCTATTTTCTCGACGGTAGCTTCATCTTTGTTCATTTCTCCTACCTTTTCTCCATCCCTTAAAACCGTAATTCTTTCTGCTACTGCCATCACCTCATTAAGCCTGTGGGTAATAAAAAGTATCCCTATGCCCTTTGAAGAGATTATTCTCATAGCCTGTAGAAGCTTTTCAGCTTCACTTTCGGTCAATACCGCAGTAGGCTCATCAAAAATCAATAGTTTAACGTTCCTTTTATCTATCTCCCTTGCGATTTCTACAAACTGCATATAACCTACCGGAAGCCCAGCTATTGGCAGCCACTCATCCACAGTCATCCCGAGTTCCGAAAGCGCTCTCTTAGAATCCCTTCTCATCGCTTCCACATCTAAGGTCTTCAATCTCGGTCCAAAGATCTTGCTCACAGCGTTGTCTTTTAATATTTCCCTGTTGAGTTTAATATTTTCCGTTATGGTAAAACCGGGAAGAAGCATAAATTCCTGGTGTACCATTCCTATGCCCAGTTCCATGGCATCCCTTGGAGACCTAATCTTTACCGGATTACCGTTAAAAATTATCTCCCCGTTAAATCCTCCGGTATTAAAAATCACGGGCATCCCGAAAATTATGTTCATCAGGGTGGATTTTCCGGCTCCGTTTTCGCCCACAAGGGCATGGATTTCTCCGGGCTTTACCGAGAGGCTGACGCCCTTTAAAACCCTGTTCCCGAAATATTCTTTTTCTATATTCTTAAGTTCAATCACGTGTTGTGTTCCGTTATTTTCTACCATAATTCCTTCACCTCTTTAAACTAAAAAAATAAAAAAAAGTATTATTAAAAGATTGCCGCCTTTTGGCGGCAATCTTTATAAAATTCTCTATATATTAGAAAGTTATATAATCGCTCAAAATCATGTAGAAGTTTTCATGCTTGATTTCTTTACCATCCGCACCTTTTTCTACATAATTGCCTATGTCAATCTTCGCACCTTTTGATACCTCTTCAAAGCATTTCTTCAAGGCTTCGGGATCATTCTTGTCCTTTAATTTTCCTTCAGCATAGAGTTTTGCATATTCTACCGCAGCTGCTGCCATTAACATACCTGCGGGTATCGGCCAGGTGGAGAATCTGCCGGTTCCACCTTTTTCAGCAATCTTGGCTTTTATTTGCTGAATTACGTAATCCACATCGCCGGCTTTGTCGGGAGGTATATTAATTCCAAGAGCTGTAGGATAGCCGTGGAAGGGGCTCGGGCAGCACTGCTGGACCACCATAGCTCCCTGCTCTAAAGCGGTCTTTATCAAGGGTTCCTGCATACCGCAGTTGGTGCTGAAGAAAACGGTATCTTTACCGTATTCTTTCACTTTTCTCGGAATATCCTCAATTATAAACTGCTGAGCTCCGGGCAATCCGGCATCGCCGGTGGGATCGGGAGCGGTAGCATCTACGAATTTAATACCGGCTTTTGCACATTCTTCCTTCAATATGTCCCTCCTTCTGGCCAGAAGTGGATAGGACATATGCCTGGGGAAGGAATAATGCACAAACACCTTTGCTCCGAACTTCTTTGCCTGTTCTACCATTTTGTAACCCATGGCAAGTTCATCCGCTTGAATTACCACATCGGCTTTGGTACCTATTATATCCTGTTCGGCTGGAGTAATGGCGATCAAAAGTACATCCGGCCTTTGCTGCTTAATCTTCTCGAAAGCCGCTGCAGCACCGGGCACCGCCTGGTTCATAATGAGTGCTTTAACATTGGGATCGGAAACCAGAGCCACTGCGTTGGCTATCAAAGTTTCCTGTTCTTTCATGAAGTTGTCGGGCATAGTCTGGGTAACGATAATATCCGGGTATTTCTTCTGCGCCTGTTCGGCTGATCTGAATTCCTCTTCGTTCTGGGATACGGTGTTGGTGTACATAGCTATTTTATAAGATGGTTTTTGTTGTTGCTGCTGCTGTTGATTATTGGTATTAGACGAACTTTGTTTTCCCGTACTGCCGCAGGCCACCAACCCAAGACAGGTGACCGCAATCAATAAAAGGGCAATTATCTTTCTAAACACCGGTAAATTCCTCCTTTGATTAAAAAATATTGATTAAATTTTGGATTAAAACTTTTCCCCCCTCACCTCCCGGGATTTTCCAATATTGTGATAAAAATTTGATAAAATTGTGATGATAAAATTATATTCTACAAAAATAAAAAATTTCCTTTTTTTTAATGACATTTTATAAATATTGTATTTTCTGTATATCTTAATTAATTTAATTTATTAATTTAAGAAAACCAAGTATTATAAATATTATCGCCGGGAAAATATAATTTTCTTTATTTTCATACCTTCTGTAAAATCTACTTCCGATCAGATATCCTCCTCTTAAAAATAAAAATTCTACCCCGGTAATTAAAAGGCTCGTTCTAAGAATTGAAAAACCCGATGTAGCCGCACCAACTCCAGCGGCCGCCGCATCTATAGCCAGTGCGATACCCAAAAAAATCGACTCTTTTAAATCAATTTCTCCAGATACATTTAAATCTGCGGATTCGGGCTCCTTTAATATTTTTATTACTATGCCGAGAGGTTTTATGCTAAGGGTTGCAATTGTATCTCCCGAATATTTTTTCAAAGTTGCCTTAAAAAAGTAGATACAGGCGATTGCAAAAAAAATAAAGCTGCCCAGATACTCGATAAATTTTTCGGGTAAAAAGAAACAAAGCCCCTTTCCCAAAAGCATTGATACAAAAAATACGCTACCTGAAAAAAGGGCAATTACTGCCTGAGAAAAAACCGGTATTTTGATATTTCTGATACCGTAAACAATCCCAAAACTCAAGCTGTCCATGCTTACTGCTATTGCAAGCAATAAAACCATTGCAAGATTAAACATTTCTTTTCACTCCTCTTGTTTCTTCAGCCTTTCTTACCTCTTCTTCCAAGAGTTCCCATATGGTCTTATATAGTTCGTTATAATGAGGTGATGTCCTGAGCTTCAATAACTCTCTGGGCCTTTCAATATCAACCTTCAACATTGCTTTAATTTTTCCGGGGTGGGCCGTCATAACCACTATTCTATCTCCCAAAAACAATGCCTCATCTATGCTGTGGGTGATGAAAATAGTGGTCTTTTCGCTTCCTTCCCATATCCTGAGCAATTCCTGCTGTAGTATTAACCGGTTCTGCTCATCTAAAGCTCCAAAGGGTTCATCCATCAAAAGTATATCCGGGTCGCTGACAAAAGCCCTTGCCACATTTACCCTCTGTTTCATCCCACCAGAAATCTGGTGCGGGTAATAATCGGCAAATTTTCTTAAACCCATTTTTTCAAGAAATTCCAGGGCCATCTTTCGCCTTTGCTTCTTATCTACTCCTTTTATTTTTAAACCGTATTCCACATTTTCAATAACGCTCATCCACGGAAAAAGAGAATCCCCCTGAAAAACCATGGAGGTAATTAACCCCCCGGGATTTTTCGGTTTTATATATATCTTGCCTTCCGTTTGCTTTTCAAGCCCAGCCAGGATTCTAAGAAGGGTTGTTTTTCCGCATCCGGAAGGGCCAACAATGCATAAAAATTCGCCGTCAATTATAGAAAGGTTAATATTTTCAAGAGCCATCAAATTTGATTTTTTATTTTTAAAGGTTTTGGTCAGACCCTGAATTTTTATAATTTCTTCCGGAAGCATTTTTACTCTTCCTTCCTATTATCGATGTTTCCAGGGTATGGCAATTTTTTCTAAAAACTCTAAAGCGTAAGAAAAAACATAGCCTAAAAAAGCAAGCACCAAAAGTGCGCAAAACATCCTTTCTATATCAAACATGTCGTATGCCCGCCATATCATCCATCCAACTCCGGCCCTGGCGGCGGAAAGCTCGGCCGCCACGATCAGTAAAAGGGCCGTTCCCATTCCCAGCTTGAACCCTGCAAAAATCATGGGTAGAGCTCCCGGAATTGCAACAGTCCGGTAAATTTGCAGCGGCTTTGCTCCGAAGCTCTTGGCCACATCAATATAAATGGTGTCTATGCTCATTACCCCTGCCATGGTATTTATTAACACCAGAAAGAATACACCAATGGCTATTGTAAAAATTTTTGAAGCTTCCCCCAATCCGAAAACGATTAATATGAGGGGCATAATAGCCAGCTTGGGAATGGGAAACATTATGGAAATGAGCGGCATCAAAGCTGCCCTTACCGTCGGAATTAAGCCCATAATTATCCCGAGTAGTACTGCTGGTACCGAGCCAACCAGAAAACCCAGCAAAATCCTTTCTATGCTGATGAAGGTATGATAAATCAATTCACCGCTCAATAGAAGGGGAACAAGTGTCTTGAATATCCTGGAAGGGCTCGAAAACAGCCTTACATCTATAAAATGCCTTTCGGCCATAAACTCCCATAAAAGCAATAAAATCAACGGTGTGAGTATCGCTACTAAATTCGTAAAAATATTTGTCTCCTGCCACCGTTTAGCATCCTTGTTTTCTTTTTTTTCTACCATTATTTCACTTTTCAAATCCCCAGCTCCTTTGTCGGCCATGATGTTCATGCAAGCCACCTCGCTTTTTATTTTAAAATTTGGCCGAAACCAGAGGTTTCGGCCAAATTCTTATTCATACTTTCCGAGTACAGAAAGGGCATAATCTACAAAGCTATTATCCACCACATCTTCAGCTTTAATATCTCCCGTCAAAAGGCCGTATTTTTTGTACCAGTCAATATCCGCCTGAATTCCCTTCATTCTCACGTATCCGTTGGGGTTTAATCCAACCGGATACATTTTCTTGTAAAGTTCCTTATCCTTAACGGTAGAATATTCGGCAAGTATGGAAATTATTTCGTCTTTATTTTTATCTTTAAAGAAGGCATCGTTGTAGTCCCTCAAGGATTTTATATAGGCCAGCATAAATCTTTTTGCCACTTCCGGTCTTTCCATCATGCTTTTTCCGTATACCAAAAGGGCTATTTGAGCATCGGGGTCGTATTCCGCCGGATCCTTCCATGGATCGGCTATGCCCTTTTCTACAGCGGATGTCACGAAGGGTTCTATCACCATACCGCCGTCAATGCTCTTATTGCTCATTGCCGCAACTATATCCGGGAATGCCCGGATTACCTGAAGATCTACATCTTTTGTAGTAATACCTGCTTTATTAAGCACCCTATCCAGGCAGATTTCATCAAGAGAGGCCGTTCCCACTACTGCAAGCTTTCTCCCTTTCAAATCCGCAAAATCCTTAATTTCGTTTACTAAGTCCTTCCTTATTATAAGTCTGTAATAGCCTTTCCCGGGTACATTTATCCCTTTGTCTGCAACAATTTTTACAGGTATTCCTCTCAGCATAGCGTTGAAAAGACCCGAGGAGGTTACGGTGCAACCCACATCTAACTGGCCGGCACCCAGGGCATTTATCATCTCCTGCCCGGTGTTAAATTGAACCGCCTCAATTTCAATTCCCAGCTCCTTATAGTATCCCTTTGCCATTCCTATTAATACACCCGCATCGGATACCACCTGCTTCATGCCGACGGTTACCTTAACTGCGGGGCTCAATGGAGTAACTCCCGGAAAATTCGTTTTTGCGTTTACATTACTGCCGGTGTTATCGGAAGAAGTTTGCCCGGTTTTTGCACATCCTCCAATCAAAAGAACCAGCATTGATAAAATCAGCAAGAACACCAAAATCTTTTTCACCTTGATCTTCCCCCCTATTTTGATAGGATTAACCATATAACTATAATATTTATGAGGACTGGCTGTGGTTACAAAGTTATAGTAAGTTAATAAAAAAGTTAGTTGCCAATAAGGGCTTAAAATAGTATTATGTATATTGTATTTTTTAAATTTTAGATAGTGGAGGTTTTAGCTTTGGAAGATCTATTATTTGGTTTAAAAAGCCTTACCGTTCAAAATATTATAATGTTTGCAATTGGAGGGCTTTTGATTTACTTAGCAATAGAAAAAGAATACGAGCCCATGCTCCTTTTGCCTATAGGATTTGGAGCTATCCTTGCCAATATCCCCTTTTCCTCTGCAATAGGTGATGAGGGCTTTCTTACAATCCTTTTCAAATCTGGTATTTTAACGGAATTATTTCCCATACTGATTTTTATAGCCGTGGGGGCAATGATAGACTTTAAACCTTTATTGAAGCAGCCTTTTATGCTGTTTTTTGGCGCTGCGGCCCAGTTCGGTATTTTTTTCACCATGTCCTTAGCGGCACTTTTCGGCTTTAGTTTAAAAGAAGCCGCTTCAATAGGAATTATCGGCGCTGCCGATGGACCTACATCCATCTATGTTGCAACCAAATTCGCCAAGCATCTTTTGGCTCCCATATCGGTAGCGGCTTATTCCTATATGGCTTTGGTGCCCATTATACAACCACCCATAATTAAGCTTCTAACTACCCCTTCTGAACGAAGGATAAAAATGAAGCCAAAGTTTGATGTATCTATCTCCAGAAAGGTAGAAATTTTATTCCCTATAGTAGTGACGATTATCGCGGGTGTGATCGCTCCCATAAGTGTAGCTCTCGTGGGCTCATTGATGTTCGGAAATCTCGTCAGGGTTTCCGGAGTTTTGGACAGGCTTTCCAAAGCAGCACAAAACGAGCTGGCAAATATTGTGACTCTTCTGCTGGGTATAACCATAGGCTCTACAATGACAGCAGAGCAGTTTTTAAATCCAAAAACACTTTTAATACTGGCAATGGGGCTTGTAGCCTTTATGTTTGATACTGCCGGCGGTGTAATATTTGCAAAGATTTTAAACTTATTTTTGAAAGAAAAAATAAACCCCATGATAGGTGCGGCAGGTATTTCTGCATTCCCCATGTCCGCAAGGGTAATTCAAAAAATTGCCCAAAAGGAAGACCCATCAAACTTTATATTGATGCAGGCAGTTGGGGCAAATGTCGCAGGGCAGATAGGTTCAATAATTGCAGGCAGCTTAATACTGCTCCTTGTAAAATAAATTTTTTGGAGGCGAAATAAAATGTCCGTTTTCTATGAGACGTTGAGAATAATGGGAATAAGCATGGTGGGCATTTTTTCGGCAATTACTCTTTTTTACATTTTGATTAAAACAATGATAAAAGTGTTTCCGGATAAAACAAAAAAGGAATATGAACCCGAATAAAGTAAAAAACCGGGGAATTCTCCCCGGCTTTTCTTTTAGCCTGTGATATAACCTTTTTCTCTCAAGATTTGCAGAGCTTTACTTATGTCCTCCTCAGCTACCAGGATTACCGGGCCTGTACAGCCCATTCCGCTCTCAGCGTAAACACCGCTCCTCCACAGGGTTTTTACTGCATTTTCTATTTCCAGTACATCAATCCCCGCGATCTCTTCGGTTACCCCTTTTTTAGGCGGTATTGCTTCGTCCTTTTCCATCTCTTGCGTTTTTCCTTTTATTTCCTTAATGACTTCTTCAATTCCCGCCGCCTTTGCCTTTTCAAATTCCTCTTTTGCGACCTTTTTTATATTGCCCCTTACAAGCTCTGCGGCAAATTGTATTGCCCCCTCCACTACAGGAGCTCCGGATGCTCTGGAAAGAATAAGAATAAGCCTTTCGTAGTTTTCCCCTATCCCCGGTCCGTATCCCCACCCGAGGGCTTCGTAGTCCCCGCCGGTGGTGAAAGCTGAAAAGATTTTCATCAAAAGGTTGCCGGTAAGCGAATCTGTCACCATAACATCGCAGGAACCGTTCAATAGGTCATTGCCGCGCATTACCGTTCCACCATCCGAACGAATGGAAGAGGCAAAGTTTATTTTATACCCGTTCTTTGAAAGGTTTATTAAGGCCCTCTCCACCTGTCTTGCTCCTTCTACATTCAATATCCCCAGGCCTGGATTTTCTATCCCCAAGGCTTTGGCCGTAATTATACCGTAAACCGCATTTTTGATCATCGCTTCAACCCTGTTTGCCGAGGCGGTGCCGGTGGTGGTGGCTATAAGCATGGGCTTACCTTTTGCAGGGGTTACCACCCTGCCGACAGTAGAGACACCTATGGGGAAATTGTAGTGCATGGTTACCGCCGCATCTATTTTACCGCTATCAAGAAGCCCTTCCATTATCCGGTGAGCTTCCTCTAAGTTTTCCGCATTTTCAAAAGAAAGCCCCGCTTTTTCCGCTTCATTTTTTGGCCCTATTGCCAGCACCTTTATATTCAAGGCCTTTTCTGCTCTTTTAGCGGAAAAAGCTATCATTTCTGCAGGGTGTTCGCTTCCTATAAGGGTTATACCCACGGTCACATCTTTACTTTTATTTTTGTTTTCCAAGGCATCGGCCAGGCTTCTAAAGAACTGTGCTTTATCAAGGGACATCGGTCTTCCCCCTCTTTTCAAGGTATTCGGCAAACTCCCTGAAAGCCTCGGCCACACAGGAAGTTAGATCGATATCCCTCGGTGCTTCTTTTTTGATTCCGGGGTTTTTCTCCATTATAAAAGATATACCGTCAAAAAGATTGGTCATCCTGGCCAGGAAAAGGCTACCTTTTCCTATAATCATCGCCCTTGTCATGGTGCCTTCCAGAATTTTATCCCTCACATGCCCTATGACCGGAACTCCCGAAGGTATATGCCCCTGGGTAGGCGCAAAGCCCGGAACTCCGTGTTTGTCCACAAAAGAATCCATTTCTTCTTTTTTAATATCCCCACGCTTTACGCCGATCGCCGCTATCATCTTATAATTGGCTTTGGGCACATCCCCCGCTCCGGCAGGTTCCGTAATCTCCGGGTTTTGCAGCTCGGGGGCGTACTTATCCACATCGGTGGGTTTTAAACCTATAGCATCCAAAGGATTGTAAACCACATACTGCATGACAGCCTGGGGCGATGCGCCGGCAGAGATGGTATGCTTACCTATGGAATCAAGCCTGATCACGGGGTTTATTCCATCATTTTCCGAAATAAGTACTGCAAATCCTCCGAGAACGTCCTCCAAAAGGGGCATGCCCTTTGCCACATGGTCTCTGCCGTTCATGCCGAGTTTCGCCGTCGCTCCTCCCGCTACTACCGCCACCTTTCTATATACTCCGCTGTTGACAAGAGAGGCCGCGGCTATCAGAGCATGGGTAGGTCCTGCACAGAAACCCCTCATATCGGCCCCCGTGGCATTCAGGCATCCGGCAATTTCACCGATTGCTTTTGCAAAATTTCCTCCACCCCTCTGGTTCATATCACCGCAGGCTTCTTCCGAGCACTCTATGATGTAATCAATTTCTTCCGGAGCAACACCGGTGTTCTTAAATAAATGTTTCAAGGCAAGGACGGCGGAAGCCTTGGTAGCCAGGTTTTCTACCATTACATGGGAGGACAGGGTTTCATCCCTGTCATGGGCTTTCCTAACACAGCCTATAAGTTCTTCAGAAGCTTTTAATTCGACTGCCCCTTCCTCTATATACCTTTCAATGACTTCCTTGGACTGGCCCGGCTTCAGTCTTTTCAGATCATTTTCGGTAATAAGAGGGTGAGATGAAAGTTTTTCCTTTATTCTTTCCACAAAATTTTTTTCCAGTATTACCAGGTCAAATACATCGGAAATCGCCATGAGTCCGAAAAACTCATCTTCCGGCATGATTTCCCCGTAAAGCCCGAATCTCTTTGCTCCGGGAATTGGGTTTTGATACCAGGGCCTTTTAATATTCTTTAAATCATCGGGAAACATGTTTCCGATATAAGCTTGATTCGGCGCATAAGCTACCGCGTCTTCGTAATTTCGGATATGGGAAAATGCTTTTTTATAATAATCCGAACGGGGATTATCTTTTTCTAAAAGCTGGGTGGTGCCAGCTACCATCATGATGTGGGGAACGTGGACCAAAATGTAGCTGGCACCGGAAATAACAGCACCCGACATAAACGCCCTCCTTACTCAAATACGGTCTGCCTGTCTACATCTACGGTCAGTGCGTTCAGCGCTTTTAATACCAGTTTCCTTCTCAGTTCTTTTTCCTGTTCCTTTGTAAGGGCCGGATTGCCAAGGGGATGTGGTATGGCAACTGCGGGGACGATTCTGTTCGCTCCTACCGTCAGGGATATAGGAACTATTGTACATACATGAACGGTTGGTAGGCCTGCCCTTTCCAGTTCTTTTACCATCGTTGCACCGCAACGAGTACACGTCCCTCAGGTAGAGGTAAGGATTACCGCCTGTACACCATCCGCCACAAGTTCTTTTGCTATTTCCTGAGCAAACTTCTTCGCATTTCCTACCGAAGTTCCATTACCCACCGTTGCATAGTAGTATCTGTGGAGTTTGCCGATAACGCCTTCCCTTTCTAATTCCCTCATTACATCAACGGGAAGTACCCGGTTGGGATCCTGATTGGCATAGGTGGGATCATATCCTCCATGGGCCGTCTGGAAGGTTTCGGGGGTCAAGAAGTCCACACCTTCGATGTCGTACTTACCAAACCTTGAAGCACTGGATGCCTCAATCCTGTCAGGATTCCCCTTTGGCACTATGCCTCCTGATGTTACTAAGGCGATTTTTGCCGATTTCAGATCTTTTATAGCCGGCGCGGGAGTTACCCTGTCAAAATCCGGCATGGGATATTCAGTAACAAAGGGTTCACCCTTCAATTTTTTAACCAGCATATCCACGGCCCTTATCGCTCCGTTTTCTTTCACAAATACGTTTTTCCTTATGCCTCTGGGAATATACCCTTCCTCCCGGGGAAGGCCTATTTCTTCTCCTTTAGCGAGTTTTAGAGCCAATTTTGCCATTTTGGGAACCGCTTCTCTCATACCTGCAGCCGATCCTGCGGTCTCAACGATATACACATCTTTTTTGTATACTTCCACTCCCGGGTTTTCCATAAACATACCGGTAACTGCAGGGATATTGAGGGTTTCTTTAACCGCCTTGCAGAGCCTGCCGCAGGCCATGCCGTAGCGCCCCGCATTAAAAGCAGGCCCTGCAATTACCAGGTCCGGTTCGTATTTTTTTATCCTCTCCAGAACGTCCTTTAATGCCTGCTCAAGGTTTTCATTGAAATAGCTGTCACCGCAAATTACAGTTCCTACTATTTCCGCTTCTCCGGAAAAAGCCGCGTTGAAAGCCATTCCCGGACCAACCGGGCCCTCCTTATCTAAAGGAGGGATATCGGCTTTCTCTTCCCCGCCGATCTGACCAAAGAACTGATTAATATAGTGTACCACTCTGAATTTTTTCATAAAAGGGAACCCCCTTTAAGCTTTATATTTGGAGTACTGCTCCCTGTACTTTCTTACTTCCGAGCTGAGCCCCTCCACGTCCAGTACCATTTCCATGATGCCCACATTTTCTTCATACACATCCTTATCCACTGCTTCTTTTACTTCAGGTTCCACAATGTGGTAAACGGCAAGTCCAAGGGATACTCCTGCCAGAGGACCTGCAAAAGTAGGATCGCCATTGGTAACGGTTTCCGCTGCAATTCCCGCTGCTTCGGGTTCCGCACCCCCGAGAATGACCACGACGTTTTCCGGGCCGTATTGTTCGGCAAATTCTTTTATCCTTTTTTGGACCTCCAGGTCCATCGCACCGGCGGCTGTTCAGACAAAGCATTCGGTGGTAGCAAATACCACTTCACCTTTTGTGGTTTTCATGCACGCTTCAATTGCAGGGCCGGGAACGCCATCCCTGTCTCCTACAATGACTATTTTTTTGCCTTCAAACATATTAAAAGCCTCCTTCTTCTAATTTTTCTCTAATAAGTTACCGCACTCAATTTTGTAAAGCCCACTTCGGAAGTGGCACCGGTGATAGCCTGAATTTCTATCTCAATGCTGCCATCTTCCCTTAAGGATTTCTGGGAACCTCCCGCAATTAAGGTAGCGGTATCTAAAAGCCCGATAATTTTCTTCATCGGCGGGAGGACGATTACTTCATTGGCATTTCCGCTTGTTACCACCGCATCCGCTTTCGGGTCCGCATCTGCCAGAGACTGGGAAGCTCCATCCCTTCCGGCGTATTCATCGGTGATTAATACCGTTTTAATACCTTTTTCTTCAATTTTCCTGCAGTTCATGATTAAGTCCGTGTCCGGATTTCCAAATCCTTCTTCCGTAATGATTACTCCGTCAAGCTCTAAGTACTCTACTAACTTAGCAGTATAATCCGATGACCTTTCCTTATCGGCAAGGGTGACATTTTCATTGGTAATTATCACACCCACAAAGTTAATATCCTCTCCGTGGCGACGGTAGAGCTCCTCTATAACGGGGTTATTCATATGAACATAGGTAGTATTTTTATCACAGGCAGACACGCAGTTTCCGCTTACTATAGCTCCATCCATCAATTCCGTGGGGTAAATAAGGGTAGGAATTATCTTTTTAGCATCCACCCCGTAAACATAAGTGTCATGTAAAAGTCCCTGGCTTTGCAGCTGATAAACATAGGCTACTTTGGGTAAATGCGGGTATTCCGCAATAGCTGCAGGGAAGGGCTTTGTTTCGTAAGTCCTGATTTCTTCCGGCACCTTATCCTTTACACATTTGGCTACAAATGATGCCGCCTTTAATCCCGCAAGCCTTATGGCTTCCTCGTGTTCATGCTGAGTAAGACCTTCCACAGGATTTGCTATTACTACCAGATTTACCAGCTTTGAATAAGGAGTATACTCCGCTCCGGGACCGCTCATATCTATAATGCCTTCCTGAAAACCTACGATTCTTCCGCAGGTCACTATCGACATTCCCTTTAAAACGTGAGTCCTTCCTTCCCCTGCCGTCAGGGGCTTACCCAGAAAACCGGGAAAAACCGTACCCTTTCCGCTCACCTTCACCCTGGGTTCTATAACATCCTTAACGGGTATTATCCTTACCTCTTCACCCGGCCGGGCAATATCAAGGCATACATCTTTTATCCTGCCGTCCTCCATCAAATAATCGGTAAGGCCTTTTTTATCCACGGTGAGAATGCCGTTTTCAAAGCTGGTTCTGTCTCCCAGAACCACATCCTTCACATAAAAAAGCCCTAATTCCAGTTTCATCCTTTCACCCCCGAATTTTAAATATTCCTCTTTATCATTTCCTCAATCATTTCCACCGTAACATCCTTTGTGACCTGATCTACCTTCTCCCCTCCTTTATAGATGATAAGCGTGGGAAGCCCCATTACTTTCTGGCTAATGGCAAGGCGCATGTTTTTAGAAGTGTCTAATTTGCAGAATTTAACCCTGTCGCCGTACTTCTTCTCCAATTCTTCCACATGGGGCATCAATGCTTTGCAGGGCTCGCACTTTGGTCCCCAGAAGTCTACCAGCACCGGCCCTTCTGCTTTTAATACCTCCTGTTCAAAGTTTTCTGCATTAAGCTCGATCATTCAAACCACTCCCTTACCGTCATATTTTTATTTTTTGTTAAATTTCCCCTGTTATTCCGGTGAAAAATAAAAGAGGAATAAAACTCCTTTAAGAGTCTTATTCCTCCCTGTAGCCTTAAAATAATTTTGTGATAATTTTCCTTTAAGGCTCCATCCTTACCCCATTAATTGGATTAATTTTCCAGGGGCTGTCGGGATGCGGTCCTTTTGCCTGAGAGTTTCGCGACCCTTCGCTTTCCCCTTCGGCGCCCCATACAGGGTCTCTCCCGCACCCTTCATCCATGTATTTAATTTTTCTTTAAAAAAGGAAAAAGCTATTTAAATTACCAATAATATTATATAAAAAGGTTTAAACAAAATCAAGAAGATTTTTAATTTATCGATTTAATTGGATAAAATTCATAACTCCCTTTCGTTTAAACAAAGAAAGTATAAAAATGCTTAACCCAACAGCCCATGCATTGTAGATGATTATTTGCCTCCAGGAAATATTTCCTATAAAGGTTCCATAAAAACCCTTGAAAGACCAGTAGGTAGGAATCCAGTAAAGCAAAAATTGCTTATCTTCAGGAAGCATCAAAGCACCTACCACGGAGCCCGATAAAATTATTCCGAGCACCTTCAAATTTGCAATCCCCGCAATCTGATTACCACTTAGAGACCCCACTATAAAACCTACTAAAACGGCTATTATAGTTCCGCATAAAGTCATTACAAAAAGTTTCCCTGAATCTACATTCTTTATTCCAAGAAACCATATAAGAATATACCCTAATATTAGTGGAAGTAATATACCCGTTAAGCTTTTACCGATAATGTATTCATATCGTTTCATTGGAGTAACGGATAGAGCACTTAAAGTTTGAGATTCTTTTTCTTCAATTATATTAAAACCTATAACCGCTCCGGATAAGACAAAAAGCATTAATAAAAGCGATGCGGCTTCAACTACCGCTACAGGCGAATTCTTCCTTCCCAAATCCTTTACAATGAAATTAACCCCAGTATCTTTATGATACAGGATGTCCTGCATTATCATTTGAGTGAGCTCTTTTGTGTCACCGGATTCATTCCCTTCTAAAATTATTTTGTACTCATCCCCGACCTTTATTATCCCCGCAACATCATCCGCACCCCATATCCTTTTTTCCACACCTTTTTCATCGTCAAAAACTTCCACCCTGCCGTATTTTCTCAATTCTTCAATTATTTCCCCTTCAACATTTTTATCCACCGCAAACTGCAATGCCGCAGCATCGGCTCCAGCAATAAAAAACCTTAAAACCAGAGCTAAAATAACAGGCGCAATTATCATATACAAAAGCAGCGAATCCCTTAAACTGCCTGATAAATCCCTTTTAAATATATTAAAAATTCTTCGCATTATTTCACCTCCTATTCCAATAGCAAGTATTTTCTATACAGTTTTACTGTGAGGATAAAACCTATTATATTAAAAATAACCAGACCCATCATCCCAGTCCATACAATACTTGAATTCCCCGTTGGAAAAATAATTTCTTTTGCGGTAAAGAGTAAATAATAGGTAGGAATAACCCTTACCAGATTTGGAGCAAAACTGGGATAAAAGTATGAAAGGAAAGGCAGGGAAAATAACACGCTTACCGCAATGATCCATACGCTGGCCTGAGAAATGTTGTCAAAAAAGCTTGCCAATATCAATCCCAGCAAAGCTGCGGCAACACTCCCAAAAATTAAATAAATCATTAACCAAATATAATTTACTGTATACCCTATCGTGAGAAGTGTTAAAATTAAGCAAGAAATAATACCAAGGATAACCATTAAAATTACTTTTGAAAAAAGGTATTCGGTAATTTTTGCCGGTGCGACAAAAAGCGCCTTAATGGTTCCTTCTTCTTTTTCCATAAAAATTAAAGCTGCAATCAGGAAATAACCCAGTAATATGGATTCCATTACTATAAAAGCCGGGATCATCATTTTATTAAAGGGTATTTCTTCTACAACCCTTTTTTTATTTAAAGTTACGGTCATTACCTCAGGCATGCTTATATTCATATTTTTCAACATTTCCTGTTTAAAGGACAATAATAAGGCATTTCTTATTTTTTCATTTTCATGTCCCTGAAATATAAACTCTATTTCGGGTTTTTTCGCAGAATTTTTTATTGTCATCCCTATGCTGTTGAAATCCATGTTCACTTTTTCTTCCAATTCTTTTATCGAACTTACCTCAAAGATTTTGTTATTTTGTAGCTTCGCTTTTTCAATAACACGGTTAAAAGCTTCATAGGAACTGCTTTTATCCTCTATATAGTAAAAAACCTTCGGCTCTATATTTATTTCCTCCGGGAAAACGTAGTTGATTAATACCGCAAAAAGTAATGCCGTTGCCACAACGATCAAAAAAAAGAAATTCCTGTACGCAATTTTTAAATCCTTTTTGAGCAGGGTGCAAAATCTTTTAAACACCTTAACTCAACCCCCTACCGGTCACCTTAATAAAGATCTCTTCAAGGGTTGCTTCCTGAGAGTGAACCGTTTCAATATCTTTTTCCTTAATTAAATAACTTAATCTCTCTTTATCTTCATCGCTTTCCATTGACAGCAATTCCCTTTTTAAAACTCCCTCTTCCTTATATTCTACCCTTACCATGTTTTTCCCGTATTTTAATTTTAAGTTTCGGGGAGTATCTATAAGGACTATCCTTCCGTCGTTAATAAAAGCAACTTTATCGCACAGTTCATCCGCAATATACATATTGTGGGTTGTTAAAAAAACGGTTACCCCTTCCTTTTTCTTCTGCCATATTATTTCCTTTATAATACTTGCTGTATTGGGGTCTAAACCGGAGGTAGGTTCATCTAAAAACCACATTTTGGGATTATTTATCATGGATCTCACAAAAATTAGCCTCTGCATCATACCTTTTGAATATTCCCCGGCCCTCTTTTTTGCGTCTTTTTCTAATCCTACCATTCTTAAAAGTTTAATGGGTTCCTCGGTCGGCACGCTGAACATCCTTCTGTAAAATTCCAGATTTTCTAATCCCGTCAACTTTTTATAAACATTGTGCTGCTCAAAGCATACCCCTATAATATTGAAAAATTCCTCGGTAGGTTTTTTAATGTTAATACCTGCAATACTTGCTTCACCCTTTTGTAAAGGAAGAAGCCCGGTTAAGATTTTTTGTGTTGTGGATTTTCCTGCACCGCTGGGCCCTAAAAATCCGAAAATTTCTCCCTTTTCAATTTCGAAACTTAAATCCCGGACCGCATAGTGTTCATCACCGGTATATGAAAAATAAAGATTTTTTACGGAAAGCATATTAATTCTCCTTTCCTTTTACCTTAATACCATTTTCAATAATATAAAGCATCTTATCCACCAGGTTATATATCCCCATGAGGTCTTCACCTTCCCTCGTCTTTAGATAATACTCAGAAATATCAATGCTTAAAGAAGTAATGAGCATGGACACTAAATCCACATCAATGGCGGGATCCACCTCCCCTTTTTCAATTCCCTTTATCAAAAGGTATTTGAAAAAATCGCCGCTTTTTTTTCTTGAATCTTCCATTATTTCGTCAAATAACTCGCTATCCTTTTCTTTTAGAAATCTAACCCCGATAGAAAACGGCTTGGGATTATCTTTTGCATACTTTATCCCCGCAATATAAAGTTCCCGTATAAGCTGAAAAATGTTAAGCTTTTCAAAATCCTTTATAATATGCTGCATATACATTAACTTTTGCTGTGCGCTTATTTCAATAATGAATTTATACAGGTCTTTCTTATCCTCAAAATACTGATAAAAGCTCCCTTTAGCTATCCCCGCTTTTTCAACTATCCTGTTTACGCTCGCCTGTTTATAGGTGTGTTCGGAAAATTCGTCAATAGCCGCTTCTATAATTTTCTGCCTTTTATCTTCAGGCAAATTAAAAAAAGTGCTTTTAGGCATCCGATACCTCCTTAAATTATATGACCAAGTGGTCATAATATGATTAAAAAAATATGACCAAAAAGTCACATGACCTCTTGGTCATATTATATAATAATAGAAAATATATGTCAATTTAAATTATTATTTTATTTATTGTATTATTTTTTTAAAAAGGCATAAACAAAATCGATATCCACTCCTCCTATAGGCGCTCTTACGAGATTCTGCAGTTCACTTTTTTTCACCCATACGTTCTGGGTAAAATAAAGCGGCACCATCGGAGCTTTATTTAAAATATATTTTTCAGCTTCAAACATAATTTCTGCCCGTTTTTTAAAATCGGTTTCTTTCCCGGCATTTTTAATCATACCATCGTAAGTCTGATCCTCCCACCCGCTATTTTTCATATTCTCATCGGGAAGCCAGTATTCAAGATATGTCATGGGATCATTGTAGTCCGGCCCCCACCTGGTTATCATCACTTCGTATTCTCCATTCCTCATTCGCTGTAGCCTTTCTTTGAAGGTTACCGTTTTTATCTCTACATCTATACCCAAATTCCTTCTCAGCATATCCTGAATAATTTCTACACCGGTCTTGGTTCCGGAAGTGTCATCCACCATGAGTTCAAAACCGATTTTGTTTGTTTCAGATACACCCAGTTCCTGCATAGCTTTAGAAAGGTACTCTTTCGCTTTTGTTACATCAGCTTTGGACGGGTAAAACTCCAAAGGAAACTCTTCTACGTATTTCTTTTCCACTCCGTTCACATCCGGGGGTATGAATCTGGTAGCGGGATAAGCAACTCCTTTAAATGCCATCTTTATAAAATCTTCCCTGTCTATGGCATAACCTATGGCCTTTCGGAAGTTTTCGTTGGCAAGCCAGGGTTTATCTTTGGATTTCATATTGTATCTTATGAAATACACCCTGCCCGTATTGTATTTTTGCGTATTTTCCCCGGAAATTACACTTTCTATAAGAGCTTCCGGAACGTCGGCAAAATCTACCTGACCCTTTTCATACATCTGATAGGCTGTATTCTTATCGCCAACTATATACACCCTCACCTCATTGAGTTTTATCTCATCTTTATTCCAGTAATTAGGATTTTTTTCCAGTACTAATTCCTGTTCATGCTTCCATTCTTTCAAAACAAAAGGCCCGTTGTAAAGAGCTTTATCGGCATCGGCACCGAATTTTTCCCCCATTCGTTCTACAAAATCTTTTTTCACCGGCATAAATGAAGCCATCCCCAAAAGACCATCGAAATACTTCGTAGGAGCCTTTAATGTAATTTTTAAAGTTTTGTCATCCAGCGCCTTTACCCCAACCATTTCGGAATCAGAAATTTTCCCTGTATTAAATTCCTCTCCGTTGAGTATATAATACCCGATGAAAGCGTAGTTTGATGCCGTTTTGGGATCTAAAAGCCGTTTTATGGCGTACTCGAAGTCGTAAGCCGTTATCTTCGACCCATCGCTCCACACCGCATCCCTCAAATGGAAGGTATATGTGAGCTTGTCGTCCGATACATCCCAGCTGCTGGCGATGCCGGGTAAAACCCTGCCGTTGTGTACCCTCACCAGCCCCTCGTAAAGGGCATTGGCAATGCTGAAGCTAAAAGAATCGGTCATGTGCTGGGGATCAAGAGTTGCAAGGTCCGTAGTAATCGAAAACTTTAGTTGCCCACCTTTTGATGTACTTTCCCCGCTTGGAGCACAGCCTTCTATAATTAAAGAGGCCATTAAAAAAAGAATTATAAAAAGCGCAAGAATTCTTTTGTTCTTCATTCATAACCCCCCTCAATATTAAGAATATTTTAGATATTTATTTACAATCCTCTCATAGGTTCCGTCCTTTTTGATTTCTTCAATACCCTCCTCGAATATTTTCTTATATTTACTTAAATCCTTCTTTTTACTGAATCCCAGCCGGATATCCGACGATGTTTCTTCTATCATTTTGTATTTATTTTTCCTTACTACCTGATTCAGTTTTTTATTTTTCAAGTAATAATCTCCTACAAATTCATTTAATATAACAGCGTCAACAATACCTTTTATTAATTTTGTAAAAAGAATATCTTCGTTTAAACTTTTATCTTTTATAATAGATCTATCATTTAAAAAATTTTCATCATAGTTGTATCCTTGAATTATGCCTATTTTGTATTTCTTTAAATCATCATACTTTTCAATGCTTACACCTGAAATTTCAAGAGAATAAATGGCTTTGTAAATTTTGCCGTATTCTTTTGAAAAATCGATGAAATCTTCCCTTTCTTTTTTGTAAGATACGGTTGGTATTAAGTCTGCCACGCCGCTTTTTATGGCTTTCAAAGACATATCCCATGTGGTAACCCGGGTCACTACATCTATATTTCTTCTATTAAATATTTCTTTTATAATTTCTATGTCTATGCCCTCCAGCTCACCTTTTTCATCGTTATAAATGACGTATGGTTCGTAAGGAGAGCTTACAAGTATCAATTTTTCTTCCTTTTCTTGCAAAAATTCGCTTTCATTAATTTCGGAAGTCAACTCTATGTAATTGTCCTCCATTTTGCTGATAATATCCAACAGTTCGCTTATATAATCCTTTTGCTCCTCGATGGCTTTATCAACCTTAAAGGTTGAGTTTTCTATTTCTATAATTTCTTTGGATATATTTTCTATAAAGCCATTTACTTCCTCAGCTTTGCTGAAAATATAGGATATCTCTCTTTCAATATTCCCGCTCTCCTTTGTTGAATCATATACGTATTTTTCTATATCGTTTATATAGTTCACGATTAAGCTCAGCTTATCAAAATTCTGGGTGATGTTTTTTAAGACTTCGATAATGGAAATATTAATCATGTTGCTTATTTCCTTAATTTGATTCAAAAGTGAACTTACTTCTTTTGAAACTTCCTTCGTACTGTAAGAAAGCTTACGTATTTCGGATGCTACCACTGAAAAACTTTTGCCCCGTTCTCCGGCATGTGCGGCTTCTATAGCCGCATTGAGCGCAAGTAAATTAGTCTCTTCGGAGATGTCCTTAACCGATGAAATTAAATCTCCCGCACGTTTTGACCTTTCTTCAAGGTTTTTTACAGCACTTTCGGCAATTTCAAGTTTTTTCTTTAGAGTATTTAGATTTTCCATAATGGATATAACTTCACCTTTTTTTGCCGCAATATTTTGATAAATTTTGCTTGAATTATCTACCACCGTCTTTATATTTATACTGGTCTTTTCTATTTTTTCGTAAAGGTCTTTTGTAAAATTTTTCGTCGAAAGAATATTAGACGTTTGTTTTTTTGCCGCTTCCGTGAGCACTTTGCTCTGCTCTGCAATGCTTTTCATCGCAATGGAAATTTCCTCAACGGAAAAGGAAAGACGGCTGAGCAAGCTCAAATATTTTTCGGCTTTTCCCATAATCCCTTTAATCAATTCTTTAATCCCATTTACACCAAAAGAATTTTCCGGTTTTCTTCCTCCACCCTGAACTTCCTTTCTTTTCGGCTCGCTTATTTTACCAAAAGAAAGATTTTCAACGCTCAATAGGTCAGTTTTATTTACCTCGTTTACTGCCGCCATCCATTTAAATATCATAATCTTATCAGCCCCTCATTATCGGTTAAAAGTTTTCCCCAAAAAGTACCCGATGCGGCCCGATTTTTTTAAAAAACCGGGCCGCAATGATGAATTTTAGTAGGGAGTTATCTTCAAATATTCGTTTATTACGGTATAAGAACTATCGCCATCTATTCTCTGCCAGTATCCGTAAGTATCCGAATATCTATCCCATCTCAATCTAAACCCA
This sequence comes from Thermovenabulum gondwanense, assembly GCF_001601575.1. NCBI lineage: Bacteria > Bacillati > Bacillota > Clostridia > Thermosediminibacterales > Thermosediminibacteraceae > Thermovenabulum > Thermovenabulum gondwanense. The sequence goes on along the minus strand of NZ_LOHZ01000043.1, from coordinate 52,686 downwards.
AGTTTTGCTTTCTTATCGTATTTTTCACCTATCGCATAGATTTCCGTCTTGCTGTCCACAAGTTTTACGAAACAATCATAAGCCGTATAAGGATCAAAAACTGCATTGGTGTAAATTGTGCCGCTGTAATACTCATTGCCCCTTAAATTAATCTTTACAGGATTTGGCGTGATGTTTTTAGTTGAAAGATTAAAGGTATCGCCCTTCGAAATATAGTGCATTTTAATTCCGAGCAAGCTGAAGTTTCTATAGCTGTAATCTCTATATGCATTGGTAAGATCTATTATGGTAATCCCCCTCTTCCCCAAGGCCGTTATGGTATTACCCTGAACTACCATCGCAGTATCCTCATCTATACCGAAAGCGAGGTCAAAGTAATAATCCCATGCAGCTCTTATAAGCCTTCCGATCCTACCCCTTGCGTGGAAATGCTGGTCTACGAGCCCTCCGCTGAAAAATCCGAGTCCTCTGTAAAGAGTTACACCGTTTCCCAGTGTGGGGCCCCAGCTTGAACCGTATCTTAAAGCATCAAAACTTTCGCCACCTATAATCATGGGATTTGACATCAACGCAGCTCCGGCGCTGCTCCCCGCTATCACTCCCCCATTGTTGTAGACATTCCAAATAGCCTGCAATGCCGGAGTCATGTTCCCGCTGGAATCATATAGGGCCGTTACAGCACGCATTTGGTCGCCGCCGGTAAACCAAATACCGGTGCAGGAATTTATGGTATTTACAATCTGCTGACTGTAAGCATTAGTAGCGTAATTGTCAATTGTTATGTCTATTAATACTACATTTCCCGCTCCGTAGGAAAGGAATAGATTCCTGTAAAAATCGTAAGAACCGTACGGGTCGGCGCTGTTTACCGGTATAACGCCTATAACCGAATTAGCCCCACCTGCCAGCTGAATAATCTTGTTGTATACCGCAGCATTTGTGTCGCTGAGAGCACCTCCTACAATGACCAGACTCCCACCCGTTTGCGCCTTTGCATTTGAATTAGATGGTATCCACACACCAAACGCCAAAAGCCCGATAAACACCAAGAGCATAACACATATTAAACTTTTTCTCCAAGCCTTCATTTTATATTCTCCTTTTTTTGTTTTATTTTTTTAATCGCATTTTCATAAAACTTAGCGATTGAATAACCTGTACATCAACGTCAAGCTGAAATACTCCCCCTAATCCCTGATTATTTTTATTCCTGGAGGGGGCGGAATGTACATCCGCCCCGATTCTTTAGTTATACCCTATTAAATGAGCTATAATTACGAATATGCTGCCAAGGAGGAATAAAAAGCCCTGCATTTTTATCTGCCATTTTGCCCATTTGCTCCAGTCAAGCCTTGCAACACCGAGGACGCCCATAAGACATGCGGAAGTTGGCACTATTACGTTTGTAAGGCCATCGCCCAGCTGGAATGCGAGAACGGCGGTCTGCCTCGTAACACCCACAAGGTCGGAAAGCGGTGCCATTATCGGCATCGTAAGGGCTGCCTGCCCGGAGCCGGATACGACAAAGAAATTGAATACTGACTGGAACAAATACATAAACCAGGCAGAGAGCAAAGATGGGAATTTCCCTATACCCTGGGAAACAGCATTTAGAATGGTATTTAATACGGTCGGATCAGAAGGGCTCGTGCCTCCCAGCACTATAAGAATCCCTTTTGCCATACCTACCACTAGTGCTGCTCCTGTAAGGTCCGATGCGCCTTTAGCAAAGGATGAAGCTATATCGTTTACCGTCATACCGTTTAATCTGAAGACGACACCTATTATGCCCGCCACGAGTCCGATTACGAAAAATTGAGAAGCAATTTCCGGAATGTAATATCCCTTTTTTGTTACGCCCCATACAACCCAAATTATACCTATCAAAAGGGTAAGTAATACCAATTTATGCCCTGTGGTGAATTTCACTTCTTCATTCTCAGTTTCGGAATTAACCTTTACCTGACTTCTGAAATACTCATCGGATTCATAAGAGATGGAGTTTAATGGATTTTCCTTTACCCTCAGGGCATACCTCCAGGTATACCATAAACCCGCTGCGGTAAATACGGTCCACATTACTATCCTGAAAGGTGCCCCGGAAAACACCGGCACATCGGAAACTCCCTGAGCTACAGCAAGGCTGAAAGGATTCATCCAGGACGTGGCAAAACCTATCTGGCTTGCAACGTAGGTTATGCATATACCCACCACCGAGTCGTAGCCCATCGCGATAACCATCGGAACCACAATCATAGCAAAGGGTATGGTTTCTTCGCCCATCCCAAAAACTGCTCCGCCCAAGGAAAACAGTACAAATAAAACGGGTATGATTAAAGACTCCCTTCCCTGCGTTCGGCCTATCATCGCCATTATGCCCGAATCCACAGCCCCCGTTCGCAAAACTATGCCAAAGGCTCCACCGATAACAAGAATAAAAGCTACCACACCTACAGCAGAACCCCATTTATCCCCCGTTACCAATCCTTCAAAAACATAATTGAGAAAACCGTAGCCGCCGAAATCCTCTGTACCCCATATCTTAGCAGGCTTTTTAACAGGCATGCCTTTTTCATCGAGCTCGTATTGGAAGGATCCCGGAACAACTACCGTCCTGGTTTTTTCCTTTCCATTTTGAATATATGTCTTTTTTGTCGTTTCAAATTTTCCAACGGGCAAAAGCAAGGTCAAAATCCATGCCGCCAAAACCACATAAAATATGATTACATAAGTATGAGGCATATTTATGTTTTTAAACTTACCCAGCAAGCTTAACCCTCCCTTTTGATTTTTAATTTTTTTAATGCTTTTCAAAGGTTCCGAAAACTTCTAAAACGCCTTTTCTTACCATCCACCTCCCTTTTGCCATTACGCTCTCAATCTCCAGATTTTCATTTAAAACAACTAAATCCGCATCCCATCCCTCCTTTATTTCTCCTTTCCCTTTTAACCCATGTATTGTTGAAGGATTCTTTGTTACGGTCGAAAGGGCAATTTCCAATGGAATTTTATATTTAAAAAACATTGCCTGAACGCTTTTTAACAACGCGGAAACGCTGCCCACCCCCAATCCAACTAATCTTTTTTGGGAATCAAATACGGGTAAACTTCCGTTTCCGTCAGAACTTATAGTGAGGTTATCCATAGGTACTCCGGCCTTTAAAGCTTCATATACGGCTTCGGCTGCCGTGACTTCATCCTCATCGTATACCTCCTCTCCCGCGGTGTAGTCGCAGTATCCTCCTCTCATTCCAAATTCAAAGGACTCCTTCATCAATCTGCGGTTCCTGTTTAAATGCGTGGGCTGAAATTGAGATAGGGGAATATCCGCGTAATCGGCGGCATCGTATATAATTTTCAGGCCCTTTTTCCCGTCTCCCACGTGTAAATGCACTTTACCTTTTTTGCCGCCAATCATTCCTCCTACGCGGGCTTCCCCGGCAATTCTCGCGAGTTCCTCCGGGGAGATCCCGGAAGACCGGTGATCGGATATGGCCACCTCTCCTACCCCCACAACCTTATCTATAAAGATTAAATCGGATTTAACGCTGCCCGTCAGGGTTGGAAGCGGAATTTGATAAGCTCCCGTATAAATATAAGAAGAAACACCTTCATTTTCCAGGGCTTTGGCTTTACCGTACAACCTTGCCATTGACCTCGTCACGCCATCCGTACCGAGACATCCGATAACCGTTGTAACACCGTTTTTTGTAAGTTCGGAAAGCCAAATTTCAGGGGTCGATGTCTCCGGTCCTCCTTCTCCGCCACCTCCCGTTATGTGAACGTGCTGATCGATGAATCCAGGACAAAGGTATTTTTCTTGTAAATCCACGATTTCCAAATTAAAAGGCCCGCTTATTTCGCATTTCTCCCCCACATAAATTATCCTTCCTGCTTCGATTACAACATCACATATTCCCTTATCTTCGGGTGCATAAACATGAGCGTTTTTAATGTGAATCATAAATTTCCTCCTTAGCTATAGGCTTTAATGATTTTTTTTAATTTTATATTTGCATTATTCGTGCCATAATTTTGGTTATTTTTTAAACCCCAAAAACTCAAGAAAAACTTTTATTTTTTATTTTGTAATAAAAAAAATAGGCTTTAATGGGCTTTATTTACAACCCATTAAAGCCTATTTTCCTCCAATTACCGCCCTTCCTTGAGGTGTAAGCGCGGTTCCCTGCCTTCCCCTTCCAGAAATTAAATATCCCTTTTCCTTTAGATCCTGCAAAAGTTTTCTCACCTTTGAAGGCGTCACGTTAAATCCTCTCTCGGACATCAGTCGGGCTATACTGTTTCTGCCCAATTTTATACCCTTAACCTCTCCCTGCCTTATGATTTCAAGCACGTTAATCAAAAGTTCATCGATTTTCGGTTCCCGTAAAAACGAATCTTTATTTTCCCCGTCCTTTAAACATATAATATCGGGTAAATCGTAGACTTTTGGAATACCCGCAGCCATGGTTAAAAGGTACTCCACGCAGTTTTTTATCTCCCTCACGTTTCCGGGCCAGGAATAATCGAGCAGAATGTTTTTTACCTCTTCGGATAAATCCTTCCAGCGCCAGGGGGGTACCGAACGGATTTGGTCTATAAAATAATCAAATAAAAGTGGCACGTCTTCCACCCTTTCCCTGAGCGGAGGAAGAAATAAAAACAAAGGAGTTAACCTGTAAAACAGGTCTTCCCTGAATTTATTTTCTTTCACAAGTTTTACAGGATCTTTGTTTGTTGCAGCTATTATTCGGACATCTACGGGCACCATTCGGTAGCCACCTATTCTCATAACTTCCTTTTCCTGCAGCACCCTAAGAAGCCTTGCCTGTATTTCTACCGGAATTTCGCTGATTTCATCCAAAAAAACTGTACCGCGATTTGCCATTTCGAAAATTCCCTGTTTACCTCCTTTTTTTGCTCCAGTGAATGCCCCTTCTTCATAGCCGAACAGTTCGCTTTCCAGCAAGTTTGCCGGCAATGCAGAACAATTTATCGCAATAAAAGGAAATTTGCTCCTTTTAGAAGCGCTATGTATTGCCTGTGCGAATATTTCCTTGCCTGTACCCGTTTCCCCGTATATGAGTACATTTGAATCACTTGAAGCAATTTTCTTAGCTTTCTCTATGGCTTTTAAAATTGCTGTACTTTTACCTACAATGTGATTAAACGTATATTTTGTAAAAAAACCCTTTTCTTTTGCCTCCATGCGAAGTTTTTCTTCCATCTCGGCTATGTCGCTGGCATACCTTAGGTGTATAACCGAACTTTTTCCCAGCGCGACCTGAGTCATTATCATTTTTTCTCCGTTAAAACTAACTATATTATTTCCCATTCCCGTATTCAAGATTTTTTCCACGTCAAGCTTTTTCAATATTTTTCTCGCTTGATTGTTTGCGAATATTATTTTCTTATCTTCATCCAAAGCAAAAATCGGGTCATTAACAAGGTCCAAAATCGCCTCTATCTGTTTTTTGGAATTTATTACATCATCCCGAGCAGAAATTAAATTTTTATTTAACTCCACTAATTCCCTGATATACCTTGCCGAAAGGTAACTTGCCCTATCCTCCATCAAATCCAGTTCCCTTAAAATATCTACCATCGTCGTAAGGTCAATCAACCTGCACCCTATATCCACTACTTTTTTTATATAATTCGGAACGTATTTCGTTTCACCGGGTGTAACAGCTATTTCTGCCTCGGGAAACTCTTTCGCTCCAGGATAATACGGAATAAAATTTATATGATTTATTCCAAGCTCCTTTATTTGAAAAACCGTCTCTTCAGCGGTGATTTTTGTGTCGTTTACCAGTAAAACCGGCAAATCGGAAGAAAGCTGCAAGATAAGGTCAAGGTATTTGTAGTTAATAGACCTTTTTGCGAGCATGACCTTCCCGTCAAAATTAATATCCAAATCCTCCAGCAAGGTATAATGGGTAAGTAAAATAATATCCGCTTTTAAATCTTTGGGAATACCTTTTTCCATAGAATACGCCTCAATCGTTATCAAATCACCGATTATATCCTTTAGCTGATTGGTCAACATTCGGCTTGTATTTTCCCCCTGAGAAACAAGCACCACTTTTTTCAAAAAAATCACCTCGGAAAAGCTGCCCTATAAATATTCTACCATCAAAATTAAATATTCTATGTTAAAAATTAAAAATCCTTTAATTTATTGAAAACAAGTATATATGAAAACCCATTTTTTATCTTTTTTATGATGATTTTATTTTTTCAGAATTAATTATGCATGAATCTATTTTCTCTCTTTCAATTCCCTCAAAATATCCTCCCAGTCCATATCAAAGTAAGAAAGCATAACGCTTAAATGATATATAAGGTCTGCGACTTCGTAGGTTATTTCGGATTTTGAGCCGTTTTTTGCCGCTATTATCACTTCAGATGCCTCTTCGCCTACCTTTTTTAATATTTTGTCTAAACCTTTTTCAAAAAGGTAGCAGGTATAGGAGCCTTCTTTTTTTTCATTTTTTCTTTTATTAATAACCACCATTAAATCCTTCAAAATTTCAAATCCAACTAAATTTTCCTTTTTAATAATTTCATTGAAAAAACAGGTTTTATTACCCGTATGACATGCCGGCCCCTTTTGTTTTACCTTTGCCAAAATAGTATCTCCATCGCAATCATAATATAAAGAAACCACTTCCTGAATATTTCCCGATGTCTCTCCCTTTTTCCAAATCTTATTCCTTTTTCTGCTGAAAAAGTGCATGTAGCCTGTTTTTAAAGTAAGTTCGTAACTTTCTTTGTTCATATATGCAAGCATTAAAACCTCACCGGTTATATAGTCCTGCACCACAACGGGTATTAAACCGCTATTTTTATCAAAATTTAATCCTTCGTTATCTTCCATTTATTTCTCACCTCTACGTCGTTTTCCAAAAGGAATTTCTTTAAATCTTCTATTTTAACCTCTCCAAAATGAAAAATTGAGGCGGCAAGGGCTGCATCCGCACCTATTTTAAATACATCCAAAAAATGCCTTTCATTTCCGGCACCGCCCGATGCAATTACGGGTATATCTACATTTTTTGAGATGAGCTCCGTAATTTCCAGGTCAAAGCCCTCTTTTGTGCCGTCTCTGTCAATCGATGTCAGGAGTATTTCCCCCGCACCTCTTTTTTCAACTTCTTTAGCCCAGGAAAGGGCATCAAGGCCTGTATTCTCCCTTCCTCCGTTTATATATACCCGGTATCCTTCAGGATGTTTTTTAGCATCAATAGCAATTACTATACACTGACTTCCAAAAACCCTGCTTGCCTCATTAATTAAATCCGGGTTTTTAACCGCAGCGGAATTTATGGAAACCTTATCCGCTCCTGCAACCAATATTTTTCTGATATCCTCTATGGTGCGTATACCCCCTCCTACCGTAAAGGGTATGAATACATTTTTTGCAACCTTTTCCACTACTTCAATCATTATATCCCTTTTTTCATAAGATGCCGTTATATCAAGGAAAACCAGCTCATCCGCCCCCATTTTGTCGTATTGTATAGCAGCTTCTACGGGGTCTCCTGCGTCTATGAGGTTTATAAAATTTATCCCTTTTACAACCCTCCCCTCCTTGACATCAAGGCAGGGAACAATCCTTTTTGCCACCATTTTTTTCACCCTTTTTTAAATCTTTTTTAGAAGATCGCTTAAAATAATGTCGTTATTATAAAGTGCCTTCCCTATTATGACACCATCTATACCGATTTGTTTTAACTTCATTACATCTTCTACGCTTTTAATACCGCCCGAAGCAATTAAAAGCCCCTTAAAAATTTCTCTCAACCTTTTCGCGGCATCCAAATTTGGCCCTTCAAGGGTCCCGTCCCGCGTTATGTCGGTGAAAATTATCTTTTCTATGCCTATTCTTTCAGCTTCTTTGACAGAATGGTCTATCCCCATTTCTACACTTTCCTGCCATCCCGATATTTTTATTTTATCCTTTTTAAAGTCCAGACTCAGCGCTACCTTTTCCCGGGAAAATTCCTTCAGCATCCTTTCAACTTCTTTCCTACGGTTAAAAAAAGCAGAGCCTATTATAATGCAGTCGATTCCCGCATCTAAAAGCTCCTTTGCCGTTTCAAAATCCCTTATCCCTCCGCCGCACTGAACGTAAAGGCCCGATTTTCTTTTTATCTCCACTATTATTTCAATATTTTTTAAAACCCCTTCCTTTGCCCCGTCTAAGTCCACAAGGTGGAGGTATTTAGCACCTTGATTTTTAAAATACATGGCCTGTTTTACAGGGTCCTTACTGTAAACCGTTTCTTTATCAAAATCCCCCTGCGTAAGCCTTACGCACCTTCCATCTTTTATATCTACAGCAGGAAATACTATCATAATAACCTCCCGAAATTTTCCAATAAGTAAAGTCCAGCTTCCCCGCTTTTTTCCGGGTGAAACTGGGTTGCAAAAATATTTTCTCTTTCAACGCTTGCAGTAAACTCCAGGCCGTGGATGCACAAAGAAGAGACTAAATCTAAATCAGTAGTATCCACATAATAGGAATGTACAAAATAAAAATACTGCCCATCCAATCCTTTTAAAAGAAGAGAATCCTTTACGACATTTATCTTATTCCAGCCCATGTGGGGGATTTTTACGCCTTCCTTTTTAGGAAAAAGCTTCACCTTTCCTTCAAAAATGCTTAATCCTTCCGATTCCCCCTCGTAACTGAATTCAAAAAGCAGCTGCATCCCAAGGCAAATCCCTAAAAAAGGTATTTTGTCCCGCAACACCTTTTTCCTTATTTCTTCTTTTATTCCCCCGCTTTTCAACCTTTCCATTGCCTCCTTAAAAGCACCGACCCCGGGAAGCACCATGCAGTCAGCCCTTTCAAGCTCAAAACCTTTCGAGGCTAACTTTACTTCAAAGCCCAAATACTCGAAAGCCTTTTTAACACTGCCGAGGTTTCCCATGCCATAGTCTACTAAGGTTACAACCTTTTTCACCCTACAATACCCCCTTTGTCGAGGGGATAATGCCGTTATCTTCCCTTTTAACAGCCTCCCTCAGAGCCCTGCCGAAGGCTTTGAAAATCGCTTCTACCACATGGTGCTCATTATTGCCGTAAAGCTTTGCCACATGTAATGTTACCTTAGCATTTGTCGAAAACGCCCTGAAAAATTCCGATACGGTCTCCAAGCTCATATCACCTATTTTTTCTCTTTTAAACTTCACGTCAAAATTTAAATAAGGCCTCCCAGAAATATCCATAGAAAATAAAACCAGGGCATCATCCATGGGTACCAAAGCAAAACCGTACCTATTTATCCCCTTTTTGTCCTTCAGGGCTTTTAAGACCGCTTTCCCTAAGGTAATGCCCGCGTCTTCCACCGTATGATGGTCATCTACCTTTAAATCTCCTTTTGCCCTGACGACTAAATCCAATTTTCCGTGCAGGGCAAACTGGGTGAGCATGTGGTCGAAAAATCCTATGCCCGTACCGGCTTTGCAAAACCCCTTCCCATCCAGGTTAAGGAAAACCTTTATATCCGTTTCACCGGTCTTCCTTATTAATTTAACCATCCTGTCCTTCATCCTTCAGCCCTCTCCATTCCTTCAAAGCTTTTAAAAGCTCTTCATTTTGCTCCTTAGTGCCCACCGTTATGCGCAAAAGCCCGGTTCCCTTGTCAAGCGTAAAATACCTTACAGCAATACCCTTAGACCTTAAGAAAATCTGAATATCATCCAATCCCTCACCCACAATTGAGAGGAAATTTCCGTAGCCGTCGAGCACATTAAAGCCCAATGCTCTAAAATCCCCCTTCAATTTTTCCCTATCCTCTACAGTCTTTTGAATATTTGGCTTCACCAGATCAAAGTTTTTCAAAACCTCCGCCGCTATCATCTGGGTATAAAAGCTCACATTGTAAGGGGGTTTTACTTTATGAAGATTATCTATTATATGTTTTGATGAAACCGCATAACCGCATCGTATTCCCGCAAAACCTATTTTTGAAAAAGTCTTTAAAACAATTACGTTTTCATGCCTTCCCACCAAATCAACATAATCACAGGGGCAAAACTCCGCATATGCCGCATCCACCACCAGTATCTTGTTCTTAAGGGTTTCAGCTGCGCGGGATATATCCTCTTTGTTCAAAAGAATCCCGGTGGGATTGTTAGGGGTATCTAAAAATACTGCTTTTATTCTATCATCCTCTTGAGCTATATTAATAATATCCTTTACATCCACCTTCCACTCCAAATTAAAAGGAACCTGTTTTACTTCAATATCGAGGATACCGGCAGTAATCCTGTACATTACAAAGGATGGATTTAAAACCAAAATCGCATCGTTTTTTTCGCATACCGCCTGCATTATTATCTGAATGAGCTGGTCGGAACCGTTTCCGACTATGAAGTTCTCCTTATTTAATCCGTAAAATTTAGCCAGCTCCTCCCTCAAAGTATCCGAATTATTTTCCGGATAAAAGCAGATTCTATCTACGTTTTCCGCTAAGGTATTTAATATTTTCTTTTTTAATCCCTCATCCATGGGATTTAAATTTTCATTGGCATCAAGTTTTATTTTATAATTTTCCTCTTTGACTTCGTAATTCTTGTAGTTTTTCAATTTATCCCTGAACATCGTTTATCCTCACTTTCAGTGAATTTGCATGTAGATATAGTCCCTCCCGCTCCGCAATTTTAACCGCATGACCAGCATACAACCTAAGGCTTTCCAATGAGTATTTCACCACGTTGATCCTTTTCATAAAATCGTATACGCCGAGGGGAGAGAAAAACCTGGAAGTCTGATTTGTGGGCAGGACATGATTTGTCCCAGCAATATAATCCCCTATGGGTTCGGGGGAAAATTCGCCCAGAAAGACCGTTCCGGCATTTTTAACTTCTTTTAAAAGCTCATCGCCATTCTTCGCTATTATTTCTAAATGTTCCGGTGCAATTAAATTAGATATTTTCACCGCTTCCATGAGATTCTGGGTCAATAAGATTAATCCGTAATTCTCTAAGGATTTTTTAGCTGTGGAAATATTGTTGTTTAAAGGATCTTCCTTTTCTTTTGTCTCTATACAATCGTTAATACACCTCAAAACCTCCTGGGCGAGCCGCTGCGAATCGGTGATTAATATAGCCATGGCATTCTCGTCGTGTTCCGCCTGGGAAAGCAAATCATAGGCTACATACCTTTCATCCGCCGTTTCATCGGCAATCACCACAATTTCACTGGGTCCTGCTATTAAATCCACATCCACTTCACCGTACACCTGCTTTTTGGCGCAGGCAACGTAAATATTGCCGGGGCCCACTATTTTATCGACTTTCGGTATTGTTTCCGTACCGTAAGATAAGGCCGCTATCGCCTGGGCGCCACCGATTTTGAAAATCTTATTTATCCCGCAGATCTTAGCAGCCGCAAGGATATAAGGGTTAATCTCTTTATTCCCCTTAGGAGGTGTGGTCATGTAAATTCTTTCCACTCCAGCTACTTTTGCTGGTATGGCGTTCATCAATACGGTGGAAGGATACGCCGCCTTCCCCCCCGGCACGTAAATGCCCACGCTTTCCAGCGGCAAAATTCTCTGCCCCAAAAGGCTACCTTCCTTCATATAAAACCAGGATTCCTGTTTTTGCTTTTCGTGAAACTCTAAGATATTTTCATAGGCTTTATTCAAAGCTTCCAAAAACTCCTTTTCTACCGAACTATAGGCCTTTTCTATTTCCTCATCCCGTACTTCCAATTCTTCTGCATTTAAAAAAACGCCATCCAATTCCATAGTCAGCTCAATAAGAGCTTCATCCCCTTTTTCTCTCACTTTTTCTATAATTTCCCTCACCCTTTTTTCTACACCGGTCAATTCTCCCGGGGACCTTTTTTTAACGATATTGATAAGTTCTTTTTCAAATTCACGATTTTGGGCAAATAGCACCTTCAATTTCCAGCCCCCTCTCTATTCTCTCTACTATGTCGTTTATTAAATCCTTCTTCATTTTAAGACTTGCCCGATTTATAATAAGCCTTGCACTTATATCAAACAATTTTTCATACACTTCTAAGCCGTTTTCCTTTAACGTTCTCCCGGTTTCCACCACATCAACTATTCCATCCGCAAGCCCGAGTAAAGGCGCAAGTTCCACAGAACCGTTAAGCCTTATCACCTTCAGGCTTTGATGGTTTATTTTTTCAAAATACTCCCTTGTTACTTCCGGGTATTTTGTCGCAATAACCTTATCCTTTTTCCTAATAAAATCCTCTTTCTTTCCCTTTACACCCGCTAATGCAAGAAAACAGCGGCCAATACCCATGTCCAGAATCTCAAAAATGTTTACATTTTTTTCCATAATAACATCCTTCCCCACCACACCCATATCCGCCGCTCCGTATTCCACATAGGTGGGGACATCAAAGGGTTTTACCAGGATTATCCTCAGATTATTTACTTCATCTATAAAAATTAACTTTCTCGAATCTTCCTCCATTTTTATGTTCAAAAGACCGCACTTTTCAAAAAAATCCGCCGTTTCTTGTGCCAATCTCCCTTTAGGAAGTGCAATTGTAATCATTTTCTCACCCGCTATAGAAAAAATATTTCATCACCTCTAAAATAATATACTTTTTCGGCTCCCAGTTTTTTTGCTCTTTTTATGCTATCTTCAGGTTTTTCCGGAAAGCTTTGAAAATAAATTTTATCGTTAATATATCTGGTGAAGTTAAAGGCTTTTTTAAAACCTTCCTCGTCATAACCGATGTATACTTTAAAACCTTCCCCGAAACTCCCTGCTTTTTCCAGAATCCTTTCAAGCCCTGCTGCAAAACCCACCGCATAAAGGTTCCGGTTATATTTTAAAAAAAGCGAATCATATCTCCCTCCGCTGAGGACGGGATACCCCAGCCCCTCAATGTATCCTGTAAAGATGATACCCGTATAATAATCCATATGCTTGAGCATCCCTAAATCTAAAGATATATATTTTTCATACCCCATAGATTTAAGTTTTTCGTAAATAAAACTTAATCTCTCTAAGCTTTTTTTTGAGGTTTCATTTTTGGCATATCCTTTTGCTTTTTTCAATACTTCCCCTTTTCCGTAAAGCCTGGTAATTTTTCTGAAGTCGTCTATAACCGAATTTTTTATGTTTTTGTCTCCGAGAAAATTTTCAATGCCTATGTAATCCTTCTTATCTATCAACTTGCACAGAATTTCAGAGGATTCCTCATCAAATCCGTAATCGAAGGTAATTCCCTTGAAAAAATTTACCTCTCCCATATCCACGGTAAAATTTTTAAAACCAAGCTCTAAAAGGGTTTCTACCGCCAGCGCTATTACCTCTATGTCCGCAAACGGATCATCTTTTCCCATAATGTTTTCAATCCCTATCTGGTGAAATTCCCTGTAATCCCCGGCATTTTCGGTAATATACCGGAATACCTTCCCAAAATAATAAAATTTTATAAAATCCCGTCCTTCATCATTAATCCTTGCTGCCATCTCCGCTGCCGACAGGGTATACTCCGTCCTTAATGTCAATACCCTGCCGTCGTAATCAACTACTTTAAAGGAGTTGTTTTTATCCTTGAAATACAGGTCCTCGTAATCTAAAAAAACCGATGGTTCAACCGGTTCGTAACCGAAACTCCCGTAAAGTTTACCGATTTTTTCCCTAACCCTTTCTAAAAAAATACTGCCCGGCGGGCAGTAATCCGTGAATTTTTTACCCATTTTATGCGACCCCGCCATTATGTAAATTTATTACTTTAATATTTTAAATAGTTAATTTGATAATATTATAAATTATATGTGGAATTTTGGCAAGTAAAAAATATGAAAATAAAAAAACGCGGTAAATCCGCGTTTATTTCAATGCAGCCTTATACACCATGTAGACGGTCGCCGTAACCTTAACGGGTTCCGGGTTTTGAGGCTGAGGGACATAACCTTCGACCCGCTGAGCCGTATCGTAAGCCTTCATCACCGGATAGTAATAAGGACTTCCAAAATCCACCCTGACCTGTTCGGGTCTTATTAGCTTTGCTCCCAAACCGTCAGCGCTTATCTCTATGGATTCCTTTGCCTGTTTAATAGCTTCATTTATAGCCTGCTTTTTATACACCGATATGTTTTTTACTCCGTACTGAACGCTGTTCACGTAAGCATTCTGAGTGTTGGAAGCCACCGCCAGGATGTCACCAACTTCTTTAACATCATTGGCTATGACTTTAAGCCCGCTTTCCACTACATACTTGATTACGTATTTTACCGGCTTTGCTCCTTCCTGCATCGGCTGAACAATAGGCTCTCCCTCCTGTATCTGGTAATTGTAAAAATACGTTGTTTTTACCTCAACCTTGAATTTTGAAAGAGCTCTTGTCAATTCCTGAACCCTCAAGGCGTTGTCCTTCTGGACGGTATCCCTGGAAAGGGATTCATTTCTAACCGTAATGTAAATTTCTGCCATATCCGGTGGGACTTCTACCGTGCCGGTTGCGCTGGTTTCAATGTTAAAATATTCGGCAGCCGGTTCCTCCCCAAGAGCAGATGATGATATAACGGGTGCCACTAAGAGGATAATAAGAGCAAAGGACAGGAGTTTTAGAAATTTCAAATTGTTTTTCATATAACCTCTCCTCATTTTTTTATTTTTTCTTTACATTAAATAAATACGTAAAATTTTGCCTTGTTTTCGGGGTATTTTTAAATTAATCCTTGCTTTTTTTGCCCAGAATTTCCATTCCATAGGAGATAAGGTCCTCAAATACCGATGTGTTAATCGAATAGTAAATGTTCTGACCCCTTCTTTCGTCTACCACCATCCCCGCCTGTTTTAATATATTCAGGTGGTGGGAAATGCTGGGCCAGGAAATATCAAAAAAGGAGGCTATTTCGCCGGCGGTCAGATCCCTTTCTTTGAGCAGGGCAAGAATCTTTCTTCTTACCGGATCGGAAAGTGCTTTAAAAATAATATTTAAATTCGTAGCCTCTCCCTCCCCGTTCAGGTTATTTTTGTCCATAAAGTTTTTTGTAAATTATATACGAGTAAACAAACCCGAAGATTGCAACGGAAAAGATAGAAACCATCCCCACTATGAAACCGATGGTTTCGCTTACAAATATGCTCACAATCCACAAAAACCCCGCAATTACCCAAAGGGGACCGGAAACCCTGTGAGTTTTATTCCATACCTCCTCGCTCGCTAATGTCCACGGCGTTTTTATACCAAAAGTATAGTTGTGCTTTATCTTGCCGAAATAATTTCCTATAAATATAAACAATACTCCTACACCGATGCTTACCAGTTTCCCTACAGGCAATGAATATCCGAGCCCTGCCAAAAGCGTGATAATATAAATTCCCCACATAAAAAGAACAAATACTACCTTAAACCCTTCATAAACCCCGGTGAACTTTTTATAGTTTTCCGCCCTCGGGTCAATTTTGGGCACAACCTTCAAAAGCAAAAACAAACCCAGGGTAAATGTAGGCATAAAAAGAATGTGATTGAATTTCCCGGTATAGCCGTCAACCTCTCCCCGTATGTTCCAGTGGGAAGGCACCTTCTCAGGCAGGTAAGGGTAAAGTAAAAAACCTATTACATACAAAGATAAAATAAGTATCAAAAGAAGGGTATCGGTGTTAAACTTAAGACCCTTTTTTTCCATTCAGGACAACCTCCTTAGATATTTATATAAATTTCTAAATATATTATAACAAAAAAACATAAAAGGATAAATATTTTTTAGAAATTTTTTTAATAAAAAAAATTAATGATTATATGCTCTTTCCGCGAAAATAATAAAATAAATACTGCTGGACAAAACCTGCTCTTTCTCCGAATTTTTTACGGGCAAAATCAATTATTTCTTTTATATTTTTTTGGCAACCATCAAAATAAATTTCCTCTACCGCCCTTTTTATCCATACGTCCACAGGAAAGGAATCGTATTTTCTATATGCAAAAAGCAGGATGCAACCGGCAACCTTTACGCCAACGCCGGGAATTTTGATGAGCTCCTTTACCGCATCTTTCGTATCAAGTTTTTCAATTTTTCGAAGGTCCACTTCTCCGGATTGCACCATTTTAGCTGCTTTTATTATATATTTTCCGCGAAATCCGCACCGGGTGCAGCTTATTTCCTCATCCGACAAATTGCTCAAGGCATCGGGAGAGGGAAAGGTGTAGTAAGTTTTTCCCTTGTAATCGATAGGGCTACCGTATTTTTCACAAAGCCTTTCAATTACCCTCTTAATATTTGGTATGCTGTTATTGGCAGAAATTATAAAGGATATCAAAGTTTCCCAGGGGTCCTGGTGGAGAATTCGATTTCCGCTTCCATCCTCTATGGCTTTTTTGAGCTCCGGATACTCCTTTGTCAATTCTTCCTCCAGGGTAAGGTAATCCCTGTCAAGGTCAAAATAATCCATTATAAACCTTATATCTTCTTCCTTTGATGAGCTTCCATCGTTTATTTCCACCAAAAGAGTGTTTTCAGAGTAATCAACCGCTAAAAATCTGTTTTTTACAATTCCTACAAACCGTCCGTTTTCTTCTTTCCACCGAAAAGCCTGCCCTCCATCCAGCACGGCTTTTAAATTAAACGGCCTTATATTTTCAAAAACGTAAAGCATACTTCCTCCCCCAAAAAATATAAACCGCCCGGAAAAATTCCGGGCTTTTAATCTAATACCTTTCCCATTTTAATACTTCGGACAACGGCTTCTTGGCAGGGTTCGGATGTTCCTGGGAATAACCGAGGGGCACAAGGGATATAAGCTCGTATTTTTCAGGAACGTTCAAGAGTTTTCTTACTTCCTCGCTGTAAGGCCTCTTATAACCGGCCACCCAGCAGGAATCAATATCATGGGCTTTTGCTGCCAGAATAATATTTTCTGTAGCCGCCGAGCCATCCTCTACATGGAAGGGGTTGTCCTTTTCACAGAACACCGCTACGCAGGCTGCGGCATCCTTAATAAATTTTCCCCAGGTAGCAAGTTCCGCAATCTTATTCTTTGTATCCTCCTGAGTTACCACCACAAATACCCAGGGCTGAAAATTATTGGCTGTTGGCGCAAGTCTGCCGCAGTCAATAATCTCTTCCAGGACCTCCCTTGGAATGGGTTTTTGAAGAAATCTTCTTACACTCCTTCTTTCTCTCATCACAGTAATAGCATCCTTCATTTAATACTGCCTCCTTTCGATATGTATGTATTTTGCCCGCCCTTTTTATTCTACATAAGGGGCGGGCAATTTTCAAGTTTTATTAACCTCTTTTACATCTTTTTATACCCAGCATAACGCCGAACCCGTTTATATCCCATTCCTTCAAGAAAACATCCGGCGGCATCGTTTCACTGGATATATTTAGGGCGAGGGTATCTTCCTTAATGCTTTCTCCGAACATATTAACCGCCTCCCGAATTTCTTTTGAGCCCGACTGATAATAAACCGTTATTTTGTCTTCTACTTCAAACCCTGCTTCCTTTCTCATGTTTTGAATTTTGCTGGTAAGCTCCCGGGCAATCCCTTCCAGTAAGAGTTCTTCTGAAATATGGGTATCCAGCACCACGTAGTATCCCGCTTCACCCTCGGTGCAGTATCCCGCTTTATCTTCCGCCCGTATATCTAATTCTTCCTCTTTTATAGTAATTTCCTGCCCTTCTACGTTGATTTTTATTTCACCCTTTTCTCTGGCTTCCCGGATCAAAGCAGAAGCCTTTGCCGAAGAAATTTCCTTTGCTATTTTGGGCATGAGTTTTCCGTATTTTGGCCCCAGAAGGTCAAAGCGGGGTTTTAGCATGTAGGTAAAGTATTCCTCTGCCACATCTATATACTCTATTTCTTTTATATTGAGCTCCTCTTTAATGATACCCGTTAAATCCCTGATAAGGTCCTCGTCCTGGACATTTCTAAGCTGCACCATCATCTTTGACAAAGGCTGGCGGTTTTTTATCTTTGCTTTGTTTCTCGCCGCTCTTCCCAGCTCTACGATTCTCCTTGCCAGTTCCATCTTGTGCTCGAGAACCGGATCAATTAACCCTTCTTCTACTTCAGGATAGAAGGTCAGGTGTATGCTTTCGGGAGCTTCAGGGTAAACTTCCCTTACAAGGTTTTGATAGATTTCTTCCGTAATAAACGGAACAAAAGGTGCTGCCATTTTTATGAAATCCACCAGTGCTTCGTACAAAGTCAGATATGCGGAAATCTTATCCCGATCCATCTCTGATTTCCAGAACCTCTCCCTGTTTCTCCTGACATACCAGTTGCTCATATCGTCCACCAGCTCTTCTAAAGCCCTGGCAGCGGATGTAATATCGTACTTCTCCAGCTCTTCTCTGATCTTTTTGTTTATGCTGTTTACCCTGGACAATAACCAGCGGTCCATCTCCGGCCTTTCTTTCGGATCAATTTGGTAAGCCTTCGGATCAAAATTGTCGATATTAGCATAAAGGACGAAGAAAGAGTAAACATTCCACAAAGTCCCCAGAAATTTCCTCTGAGCTTCACTGACCGCCTCTTTGTAGAACCTGCTGGGTGCCCAGGGCGGACTGGAAACGTAAAGGTACCAGCGCATAGCATCCGCACCCTGGTTGTTTAGAATCTCCCAGGGATCAAGCACATTGCCTTTATGCTTGCTCATCTTCTGGCCGTACTGATCCAGCACGTGCCCCATAACCAGCACGTTTTTATAAGAGGATTGATCAAAAAGCAGGGTCGAAATTACAAATAAACTGTAGAACCATCCGCGGGTTTGATCAATGGCTTCCGCTATAAAATCAGCGGGAAAATGGGTCTCAAACACTTCCTTGTTCTCAAAGGGATAATGAAATTGAGCAAAGGGCATAGAGCCGGAATCAAACCAGCAGTCAATTACCTCCGGGACCCTTCTCATATCCTTGCCGCATTCAGGGCAGGAAAGGATTACTTCATCCACATAGGGCTTATGCAGTTCTATGTCTTCAAAAGGAACCTTGCTCATTTCTTTTAGTTCCTGAATGCTTCCTACCGCATGGTGATGACCGCACTCTTCGCAAACCCATATATTTAAGGGTGTTCCCCAGTAACGCTCCCGGCTTAAACACCAGTCAATGACGTTTTCCAAGAAATTACCGAATCTTCCGTCCCTGATATGTTCCGGATGCCAGCCTATTTTCTGGTTCAATTCTAAAAGCCTTTCCTTAATAGCCGTGGTTTTTATAAACCAGCTGCTTCTTGCATAATATAAAAGGGGTGTATCGCACCTCCAGCAGAAGGGGTAGGTGTGCTTATATCTTTCAGCTTTGTAAAGCTTTCCTCTTACCTTTAACTCCTTAATAATACCCTTATCCGCATCTTTTACAAATAGCCCTTCCCACAGAGGAACCTCTTTGGTAAATTTTCCCTGAGCATCTACCGGTTGTAATACGGGTAATCCGTACTTTTGTCCCATCCTGTAGTCGTCTTCACCGAAGGCAGGAGCCATGTGTACTATGCCTGTCCCTTCATCAAGGGTTACGAAATCTGCTAAGACCACATAAAACGCCCTATCCTTTTCTTTTTCGAAGAAAGGAAAAATTGGCTCGTATTTTTTACCTGCTAAACTCTCCCCGGAGAATTTCTCAATTATTTCATATTCCCCTTCCAGGACCGAGAGCCTGCCCTCAGCAAGGATAAGATAATCCTCACCCTGTTTTACCTTTACGTAGGTATAATCATCCTTCACCGCTAAGGCCACGTTGGAGGGCAGTGTCCAGGGGGTTGTGGTCCAGACCAAAAAGTAGGTGTTTTCTTCATCCAACACCCTGAACTTAACAAATACCGAAGGATCTTCGACCTCCTCATAACCTTGTGCCACTTCATGGCTTGAAAGAGAAGTGCCGCAGCGCGGACAGTAAGGTACTACTTTATGCCCCTTGTACAAAAGCCCTTTCTCCCAGAATTTCTTCAAAGCCCACCAAACTGACTCGATATAAGTGTTGTGATAGGTGACATACGGATCGTCCAGGTCTATCCAGAAACCGACCCTTTCCGTCATCTTTCTCCATTCCTGCTCGTAGGTAAAAACGCTTTCCTTGCACTTTTTGATAAATTCTTCTACACCGTATTCTTCTATCTGCGGTTTTCCGCTTATACCCAGCTGTTTTTCCACTTCCAGCTCTACCGGGAGTCCATGGGTATCCCATCCGGCTTTCCTGTCGACTCTGAAGCCAAGCATAGTCCTATATCTGGGAATGAGATCTTTTATTACCCTTGTAAGAACGTGACCGGCATGGGGTTTTCCATTTGCGGTGGGAGGCCCCTCGTAGAAAACGTAATTGGGGGCATCTTTTCTCTGCTCGATGCTTTTTTTGAATATCTCATTTTTCTTCCAGAACTCGAGTATACTTTCTTCTATGGGAACAAAGTTCATGGTGGGTTCGACTTTTTTAAACATCCTCTTTTTTAACCTCCCTTTATTTTTCTGAAAAATAAAACCCGCCCTGTTCCAGCAATGGAAGGGGCGGGTTATTTCCGCGGTACCACCCTAATTTGGGGCTCATTTAATATAACGGCTTTTTGCCGCTGGCGCCTACTCTTTTTTCGGGCCAATACTCAGGGGTGATCTTCGAAAAGCTTATGCCCACCGGGCTTTCACCAAACCCCGGCTCGCTTTGGAGCAAAGAAAGCTTCCTACTTTCCCCGTCATCGCATTTTTTTGATATAAAATTTACTAAATAATATACAATAATTTTGTTATTTTGTCAACGAAACAGGCTTGTAAATAAGAGCTTCGTTATCCAAATAAAGCTCGCATTCCTGGGGTTCATTGTCAACTCCCGAAAAGCCGCTTACCGTTTCTATCCTGTACATAGAAGAACGGTACCAGTTCAATTTTGGTTTTACCTGCACGAAGGAGTAATCGTCTCTTATGCTCTCTAAAAGGTAACCCCAGTTCACGTACTGGTTGAAATCCTCAATTATATCCGTTATAGTCACATCGAACTTATTTAAAAGCATTTTTTGAAATTCTCTCCACTTTACAAAAGAAGATTCAGCTTTTGTGATCCCGAAATATCCTGCACATCCTTCACCCTTTAAACCCGCAAGTCCTCTTTTCATAACAACTTCCAGAGCTTCAATGGTCTCGGGAGGATCGGTAGTAAAAGTATCGAAAGCCCTGACAAATTCCCCGGGAAGGCTTTGTCTGAAATCGTATTTATAAGCTTTTACAGGAAGCTCCAATTGAACTGCTTTTTTATTAATGTAATCGATAATTCTATCATCGATTTCCAGAACAACCACTTCCTGGGGAAGCTCCGACAAACCGGCGGCAAGGCTAACCAGGTCGTCGTCCCCCAGGACCAGAAGTTTTTTACCTTCCAGGTCTCCTCTTTCCGCCATCATGGCTATTCGGCTTATAACCGTCTTTGAAGTGACATAACCCTGGTCATAGTCTATAACAGCTTCGGGACGATCCTTGGTCTCCTGTTCAAATCTTTTAATCAATTCATTGAATTCTGAAAGGTCAAGACCCCGCCTTTCGCAGTGAGGACATGCATAATGCCTTTTGGGGTAAATCCTGTACACTTCCACCAATTCTTTTCCGGCCTGAGTCAAACCTATAGTACCATCCTCTCTGTTTTCCAAAAGGCCCTCGTTTATAAGGATACCTACGGTTTCGGCTACTATATTAAAAGGTTTTTGAGAAAGATAAACCACTTCCCAGAAATGCGAGACCCTCTGCAGGCAAGAAAGGATATTCTCCACATCCCTTGCGGTGGTTTTAATACCCGTTCTTCTTTCCACTTGCCGGGCAATACCCGCTATTCCGGTCATGGTCCACCTCCGTAAATATTAATTTTTAAAGCACATAAAAGGACCCTGTATGTATTATGCATACAAGGCCCTTAGCATATTTTATTATATATAAGGAATATCTTTTTCGTCAAGAGCTTCTTTTATGCCCTTTTTATTCTGTAAATATATCATTTTATTATTTTATTATTTCTACGCTAATTATATTTTTATCATGGGCTTTTATTTCCACATAAGATCCTTCTTTTAATTCCGAAAGCCGGACTTCTTTCCCATCTTTTTTAACAGAAGTATTTTCGGTCAAATTAAAGGTTAAAGTGTTATTTTCGTTTAAGAGATACCATTCTTTGACCTCCAGCACCGGTCCCCTCATGTATATAGATGGACCGTCTTTAACCTCACCAAATACCAGTATGCTTTTACTAATATTTTCATCCAGACCGCCGGTTTTTCCTGTTAAAACATAACGGCCGGATGTGGTTTCCAGTTCATAGTGGAGTCCTTCAATTTCGCTCACCTTTAAAATACCCGGATATGCATTAGTTTCCTTACCATAGGTGTATAAAGTTACCGTTTTAGCATTTTTATCTACATCTACAATTATTCCCTTTACCGTTACCGTCACCTTTTGATCATCATCTTTATCACCTATTAAACCATCCAAGTTGTTTATAATAACGGCCATCTCGGCCCGGGTAACCGGCTTATTGGGCATAAATAGATTCCCCGGATAACCTTTCATTAATCCCAAGTCGGTAATTACGTAGACGTATCCCACCGCATCTTTTGGAATCGCACTGGCATCCTTAAAGGAAAGCTTATCGTTCATATGGCTCTGGGCTATCGATTCCTTGCCAATTGCTCGCACAATATACCTTGCCACCTCGTGTCTTTTTGCGGGTTCGTTGGGACGGAAATTTTTTAGCTCTTCAGACTTCACGAGTCCTTTTTCCACCGCTACAGCAACATAATAGTATCCTTCCTTCCAGGAAAGTTTAATATCCTTTACTTTTTGGGGAAGTTCCGCTTTAAAATCAACTTCCTTTTCCCAGCCCATTATTCTTAAAGCCATAATAATCGCCTGCAGATGAGTAACGGGATCCTTTGGTTTAAACAGTCCGTTGGGAAAACCTTTTATAACTCCTTTTTCATACATCCTGTCTATGGCAAACTTTGCCCACTCAAAACCTTCCCCCACATCCTTAAAGTTTAATTTAGGCTTTGCAAAAACCGGAGAGGCCATAACGGAAACAATCAGCAGCATCATCAGCAGCCCCGCTATAAATTTTTTCATGCCTTGCATACCTCCATTTTCCTGCTTTTTTTACATTATATAATTACGGAAAATCCCCTGTTAAATTCGGTGTAAATTTTTTTATAACAATATTATAATAAATGAAGAATAAAAAAACACCTTACTCGGATTGGATATCCGAATAAGGATTTATGAATAAATAAATCAATTTATACCCTGCCTCTTAATTTCAAGGCTTCGGCAATTCTCTTTATTGCTACCATATAGGCGGCTTCTCTCATGTTCACATTAGATGAAATATGCATATTGTAAACTTCATTAAAAGCTTTTACCATTATGTTTTCAAGCCTACTGTTAACCTCTTCCTCTGACCAATATAAATTCATTAGGTTCTGGACCCACTCGAAATATGATACTGTCACTCCTCCAGCATTGCATAGAATATCTGGAATTACGAGGATACCTTTCTTATACAGTATTTCATCAGCTTCCGGTGTAGTAGGACCGTTGGCGGCTTCAGCTATAATCTTCGCCTTTATTCCAGCAGCATTATAGCTCGTTATAACGTTTTCTAAAGCCGCAGGAACGAGTATGTCCACATCGAGTTCCAAAAGTTCCTCTCCTGATATGCTTTTGCTCCCGGGATATCCTTTTACAGTCCTGTTATTCTTTTTATGTTCGAGAACCGCCAGTGGGTTCATTCCTTCGGGATTATATGCGCCTCCTTGAGAGTCGTTTACTGCAACGATCCTGCAACCCAGTTCGTGAAGCAGTTTTGCTGCGATACTGCCCGCATTTCCATAACCCTGGATGGCTACGGTTGCATTTTTTAGGTCAAGGCCAATCCTGCCGGCGGCTTCTCGTATTGTAAACACGGCTCCCCTTGCCGTAGCTTCGTTTCTTCCGAGAGAACCACCGAGGATGACTGGTTTCCCTGTGACCACTCCTGGGGTATTGTAACCCTTAATCTCACTGAATTCATCCATAAACCAGGCCATTACCTGGGCATTGGTGTATACGTCAGGAGCGGGAATATCTTTTTCAGGACCTATAATGGGGCTTATTGCTCTAAAATATCCGCGGCTGAGCCTTTCCAGTTCCCCTTTAGACAGTTCCTTGGGGTTGCAGCGTATCCCGCCTTTACCGCCGCCGTAAGGAATACCTACAACTGCGCACTTGAAGGTCATCCACGCGGATAGCGCCTTTACTTCATCAAGGGTCACATCTGGATGGAATCTTACACCTCCTTTAGCGGGTCCTATAGCCGTACTGTGCTGGGAACGGTAACCGATGAAGGTCTTGATGGTGCCGTTATCCATCCTGACTGGAATTGATACAACCAGCACTTTCTCAGGTTCTTTTAAGACTTCATAATATGATTCCTCCAGTCCCAATTTGCCACAGGCCGCTCTAATCTGTTTCTGAACGATTTCGAAAGGATTCAAAGTTTCTGTCATTTTATATCCTCCCTCATAATTCTTAATTTATATATTCATTATTCTTAAATTTTTATCGATAATAAAGTCAGCTTCGGTTACCTTTTTTATATCCTCTACGCTTGTCCCCGGTGCAATTTCTTTTAAAACCAGACCTTTGTCCGTTACTTCAAATACGCCCATTTCCGTTATAATCATATCCACCACCCGGATTCCGGTAAGTGGAAGCGTGCATCTTTTTAATATTTTGGGTTTGCCCTTTGCGGTATGTTCCATAGCTACGATGACTTTTCTAGCTCCCACCACCAGGTCCATGGCACCTCCCATACCAGGTACCAGCTTACCGGGTATTATCCAGTTGGCCAGGTTGCCCTCCTGGTCTACCTCCAGGGCCCCCAGCACCGTCACATCCACATGCCCTCCCCTGATAATCGAAAACGAAAGGGAGCTATCGAAAAAGGCAGCACCCGGTTTTACAGTTATCATCTGCCCTCCGGCATTTACCAGATTGGGATCTCCTTTTTCGGGTTCCGGCGCCGGCCCCATACCAATTATGCCGTTTTCCGACTGTAAAAACACCTCCACTTCTTCCGGGATGTAGTTGGCCACCAGTGTCGGTATGCCGATCCCCAGGTTTACAACGTATCCGTCCTTTAACTCTTTTGCTGCTCTTTTTGCAATTATCTCTTTGGCATCCGGCAATTTTATCCCCTCCCCACTATGTAGTCCACAAATATCCCAGGAGTTACTATAATATCCGGGTCCAGTTCTCCTACTTCAACTATATGATCGGCCTCCAGTATCACCAGATCCGCCGCCATGGCCATTATCGGGTTGAAATTCCTCATGGATTTGTAATAAACGGTATTGCCAATCCTGTCAGTTTTGTACCCCCTGATAAGGGCCACATCTGCCCCCAGCGGTTTTTCCAGTAAATATTCTTTATTGTCTATCTTAAATTTTTCTTTTCCTTCTTCCACAATAGTCCCGACCCCCGTAGGTGTCAAAAAACCTCCAAGCCCAGCCCCTTTGGCCCTTATCCTTTCCACTAAAGTCCCCTGCGGGACAAGCTCGACTTCTATTTCTTTTGCCGTCATCTGTCTTCCCGTTTCAGGGTTTGTGCCGATGTGAGAAGTAATAACTTTTTTAACCCGGCGGTTTACTATCAGCCTACCTATACCTTTATCTGGAAAAGCCGTATCATTTGCAATAATAGTGAGGTCTTTTACTCCCCTCTCTATTATTCCGTCTATTAGTAGTTCCGGCGTCCCGTTGCCTAAAAAACCGCCTATCATTACTGTCATCCCGTTTTTTATGAGTGAAATTGCCTTTTCCAGGTTTATTACTTTATCCATTTTTCACACCTCCCGTTCTACTATTAAGGCACAGGCCTGGCCTCCCCCTATACACAGTGATGCAAGCCCGTACCTGGAGTTTCGCCTTCGCATTTCGTAAAGTAGTGTGACAAGTATCCTGCAGCCGGACGCTCCTATTGGATGCCCAAGAGCTATGGCTCCACCGTTGACGTTCACTCTGTCAGCGGGAAGCTCCAGTTCGTTTATTACAGCCAGAGATTGCGCCGCAAATGCCTCGTTAAGCTCAATCAGATCCAGATCTTCAATTTTAAGTCCCGCCTTTTGCAAAGCTTTTTTAATGGCATTAACCGGGGCTATCCCCATTATAGCTGGTTCGACCGCAGCAACCCCATGAGAAACAATCCTAGCCAGCGGCTTCAATCCCAGGCTTTTTACTTTCTCTTCTGAAGACAATATCACCGCCGCCGCCCCATCATTTATACCCGAGGAATTCCCTGCTGTGACAGTACCACCTTCTTTGAAAGCCGGCTTTAATTTAGCCAGGGCCTCGTAAGTAGTACCGTATCTTATATGTTCATCCTTTTCGAATACCAGAGGCTCTCCTTTTTTCTGCGGTATCACTACGGGCACTATCTCGTCGTCAAACTTTCCTTCTTTTTGGGCCTTTTCGGCCTTTTGCTGACTCTCCAGAGCAAACCTGTCCTGTTCCTCTCTGGAAATCCCGTACCTTTCCGCCAGGTTTTCTGCGGTTATCCCCATATGGTACTGGTTAAACACATCGGTTAAACCGTCGTAAACCATCACATCGATTAGCCTACCGTCATTCATGCGGTATCCCCACCGGGCATCGTTAAGAAGGTAGGGTGCCCTGCTCATATTCTCCATGCCGCCGGCTGCAACAATATCCGCATCTCCTATCATTATAGCCTGAGCTCCAAGTATGACCGATTTCAACCCGGAACCGCAAACTTTATTAATCGTCATCGCTGGTACATCTATGGGAATCCCCGCTTTTAAAGAAACCTGTCTCGCTGGGTTCTGTCCAAGCCCAGCCTGCAGGACATTGCCCATTATCACCTCTTCTACGGCCTCAGGGCCAATGCCAGCCCTTTTAACAGCCTCTTTGACAGCTATCGCTCCAAGTTCAGGGGCAGGAATTCCCATAAGGCTGCCTCCGTATTTTCCAATTGGCGTTCGGGCAGCACTAACTATAAATACATTTCTCATTAATTCATCCCTCCCTGAAAAACTTTTATAAACTACCAGTCATATGAACTTAATTGGAATTCTGTAAAATTAATCAAGCAAAAAACGTACCAGAAGCTTTTTCTTTTTTAAATACCCGTTATTACATTTAGTTATTTATTTTAGTTATTTATTTTTGAAATTTCGGTAAAAACTATTGCTGTTATCATTATCGCTGGTGCTAAAGAATTGCAATGATTCAATTTTGAATAATATAGTTGCATATTTGAATCAACTGGCAATTTTATTCGACGAGCTGACAAAAAAATAAACTTCCAGAATTCCTGGAAGCTTTAATAAAAAATTTAAGAACTTATTCTAATTTTTTCAGCGCTTTTAACCATGCGGGGGCGTTGCAACAAATATATTATCACCATTGCTGCGATACCAAACAAATTTGAAGTCGGTTCGGGGTGAACCATACTCAGACCGCTGATAAATAAGAGGATTCTCTCCCAAGTTTTAGTTTTAGCAATAAAATATCCTGAGATCGAGCCCGCAATGCATACCATGCCCAAAACAGCTGTAGCTATATCTATTAAAATCTTAGCTGGTGAGGCATTTACAAGGACCAGACTCGGCGCTATGGCAAAAATATACGGAACAATATATGCGGCAAAAGCTAGTTTTGACGCTTCAAAACCCGTTTTAAAGGGGTTTGAACCGGCTATACCTGAACCTGCAAAAGCAGCCAGAGCGACAGGAGGAGTAATATCGGCGATTATGCCGAAATAAAAAACGAATAAGTGAGCCGCTATTAATGGAACGCCAAGATTTACAAGCACAGGAGCGGCCACAGTCGCCTGGATAATGTAATTTGCTGATGTAGGCACCCCCATTCCAAGTAGAATTGAAGTCAACATTGTGAGAAACATTGTAATATAAATGTTTCCTCCAGAAAGCTGTACTAAACCGTTCGATAATTTTATGCCTAACCCCGTAAGGGTTACTACACCAACGATAATACCTGCAGTAGCACATGCAAGCGCAACTCCGATAGCTGATCTTGCTCCATCTTCCAATGCTTCTAATATATTTTTCATACTCATCCTGGTATCATGGCGAATATAACTTACTGCTATTATTATTAGAATTCCGTAAAAAGCTGCCTTCATTGGAGTCTGACCTTTAGCGAGCATAAATACAATAGCAACGATAGGCATGCCTAAAAACCACTTTTCTGAAAAAAGCTTGCGCCAATTAGGAAGCTTATCTTTTTCCAGGCCTCTCAAGCCATTCTTTACAGCTTCTAAATGAACCATTATTAATATGCCAGTAAAATACAATATAGCCGGTATAGCAGCTGCAGCAGCTATTTTAATATAGGGAATATTCGTAAATTCTACCATTATAAAAGCGGCTGCGCCCATTATTGGAGGCATTAATTGTCCTCCAGTGGAAGCCGCGGCTTCTACCGCAGCTGCAAATTCTTTACGATACCCTATACTTTTCATCAAAGGTATTGTGATCGAACCCGTTCCTACCACATTTGCCACCGAGCTTCCTGTAATTGTACCCTGGGCTGCGCTAGCGATAACTGCAGCCTTAGCTGGACCACCCGTAGCACCTCCTGCTATCCCCATTGCAATATCTGTAAGCCAGTCACCAATCTTAGTTTTCTGTAGGAAAAAAGCAAAAACTAAAAAGAGAAAGATGAAGGTCGCAGAAACTGATATAGGCGTACCCAAAATAGATTCGGTGCTAAGCCATGCATAGGTAAAGATTCTATGAATCGAATATCCCCGGTGTGCGAAAAATCCTGGAAAGTACCTTCCTAAATTTGCATAGAGTAAAAAGAAAGAAGCAAGAATAACAAGTGGTAATCCTACAACTCTCCTTGTAGCTTCAAGAACCAGCAAAACAGCTACCGCTGATATCATAAAATCTACCTTTGTATAAGAACCGGCACTGTGAATAAGCCTTTCATAATTTACAACATGATAAGCTGAAACTATTACCGATAAAACAGCTAGCAAGCAGTCGAATAATGATATTTTATTGCTCCTGTCATTTCGCCGAAATGGGTAAAGCAAAAAGCTCAGGACAAGTGCAAACCCAACGTGAGGTGCCCGCTGTATTGTAGATGGAAAAACCCCGAATGCTGCAGTATAAAGCTGAAAAGCCGACCACGATATGGCAATGATAGTTACTATATATTTCCAGTTGTTGGTTAACCTGCGGTATGCAAACTCCCTATCGTACTTAGACATTAAATCTTCCGGCGAATGAATTTCACAATAATCTTTTGGCCCCTCTTGCTGCATTTTTCATCCTCCTCATGTTGATTTAAGGGTAGGCCGGGGATATTAGCCCCGGCCTTAATTGGTACTTTACATCATTCCTTTCTCTTTGTAAAATTTGATTGCCCCTGGATGAAAATCTGTGGTAATTCCCTTTATAGCATTATCTAATTTTATCTGTGCACCGGCCGCATGTCCTTTAGCAATCTCATCACTTTTTTCATACAACAACTTTGTTAGGTTGTAAACCAGTTCTTCGTCCAAATCTTCTCTAACGTACAGTACAGCCTGTAATGAGACAGTATTGATCTCCGGGTAATCCT
Organism: Thermovenabulum gondwanense; assembly: GCF_001601575.1. Taxonomy (NCBI): domain Bacteria; kingdom Bacillati; phylum Bacillota; class Clostridia; order Thermosediminibacterales; family Thermosediminibacteraceae; genus Thermovenabulum; species Thermovenabulum gondwanense. The sequence continues at coordinate 23,114 of NZ_LOHZ01000043.1, read as the reverse complement.
TTCCTTTGTAACTATAGGTGCCTGCAGGAATAACATAAGGAGAAACCAGAGGAAATTCTTTCTGCAATTGCTCTGCTTCTTTGCCGGTTATTTCTAAAAATACTACTTCTTTTGCAGTAAGAAGATCCACAATGGCTGCCGCTGGTGCCGCCAGCACATTCCATGCAGCATCCAGCTGTCCATCTTTCATTTTGTTAACAGCATCGCCGAAAGTATCATAATGCACCTGCATATCTTCCATTTTTAAGCCGTATACCTTCAGTATATGGGGTACAGTCGCCGCAGTTCCGCTACCCACAGGTCCGGGGGAAACCCTCTTGCCTTTTAGATCTTTTATGCTTTTTATACCGCTTTCTTTTAAAGCAACTCCTTGAATTATTTCAGGGTAAACAACGCCGACAGCTCTGAAATTCTTTATGGGTGAATTAAAGGAACCCCTTCCATTCCAGGCATCATCAGCAATATTGTTCATAGCAAGAGCTATATCCGCATCACCGTTACCTATGAGACGTAGATTTTCTACCGATCCTCCTGAAGGCTGAACAGTAACCTGTAGCCCATTGATGTTTTCGTTCCACACTTTTGCGATTGCACCACCCAAAGGATAATAAGTACCGGCTGTCCCTCCTGTAGCGAAATAAAGTTCGGTTCTCTTCGGCTTCTCTTCCGCAACGGGTTTAGATTGATTTCCTCCACAGGCCGTAAGAATGACCATAGCAATTAGCAGAAGAATAATCAAATATTTTGTTTTCCCTTTGAACACAACACAACCCCCCAAAACTTTTTAATTAAAAATTAATTTACAATACCTGCTCACACGTCTTTTTGATGCCTCTTTCCAGCTTTTCGTAAAGTTCGTCTACCTCCTCCTTTGTTATATTCAACGGCGGAGCCAGCAGGAAATGATCGCCTCTTACACCATCAACTGAACCGCCACCAGGATATACGACAACCCCTTCTTCCAAACAGTTAATTGTTACTTTTCCTTTTATATTTTCCGATACATCGAAAGGTTCTTTGGTTTCTCTGTCTTTGACGAATTCTACGCCTATCATAAGCCCTTTACCCCTAATATCTCCCACTATCGGGTACTTATATAACCCCTGTAGCTTCTGCATCAAATATTCGCCTTGCTTTGCGGCATTTTCTACATATCCTTCTCTTTCTAGTATATTTATGACGCAAAGAGCAACAGCACAGGACAGAGGATTGCCACCATAAGTGTGACCGTGCACAAAGTTTCCTGAACCTTTTACCATAATTGTTTCAAATACTTCACCATTAGCTATAGCAGCACCTATTGGAGTGTAACCACAGCTCATACCTTTCGCTACGGTCATTATGTCCGGCACCACCCCGAAGTAGTCAACGCCAAATTTCATACCTGTGCGGCCAAATCCACTCATTACTTCATCAACTATTAAAAGAACATCATATTTTTTACAAATCTCCCTTACCATTTCAAAATAGATTTTTTCGGGATGAGCTCCTGGTGCTGCGGAACCGACTACCGGCTCAGTAATGAAGGCTGCAACATTTTCTGGCCCTTGCCTGAGGATTTCCTCTTCCAGGGCCTGAGCCGCCTTGATGCTGGTTTCCTCAAGAGTTTTGCATCCCCAAGGATTTCTATAATGATAGAATTGCGGTATTTTAGGGAAAGCAAGCAACATAGGATCGTAAATTTTACGGCGCGGTGTATCGCCTGTCATCGAAAGGGCCCCTAAGGTTGCTCCGTGATATGAATTCCATTTGCTTATGACTTTCCACTTAGTGGTATTTTTGCCGTCCCTTTCTATAAAATACTGTCTTGCCATTTTTATAGCCGCTTCGGTGGCTTCAGATCCACCTGAAACGAAATGAACGTGATTAAGATCGCCAGGCGTCCATTCTGATATCTTTTCTGCACACTTTTCTATTACATCAACGGTCCAGCGGGAAAGATGTGTAAAGGCTATTCTCTTAACCTGTTCTTCATAACAACGCGCTACTTCTTCGTTGCCATGTCCAATATTTGCAACTGCAGAACCTGAACAGGCATCAATATACTTCTTCCCATCCTCTCCGTAAAGATAGATTCCTTTGCCGTATGCTATCCTTGGATAAATCCAGTTTTGATTCCTATAAAAAACATTATTTTTAGGAGCCTTATTGAGGCTCATTATAATCAAAACCTCCTTCATAATAAAATTTAATTTTATGCCAAATTTAATATTTTTCTTGCCTCTTTGGGCGTAGCAACTTCATGTCCTAAATCCCTTATAATTTGGACTGCTCTTTTTACAAGCATTTCGTTGGTAGCAAGCACCTTGGGTTCGTAAGAATACAGCAATACATCTTCGAGGCCCACTCTTACATGCCCTCCAAGAATAATTGACATAGCAATCAAATCCACATGGGATTTCCCCACTGCCGTTACTGTAAAAGTAGAACCGGGAGGCAAGAGCTCCACCATATGAAGCAGGTTCTTGGGAGTGCCGCTTATAGACCCCGGAACATTCATTACAAGGTTAAAGTGAAGGGGTGGTTTAATTACGCCTTTTTTTATGTAATAGTCTACATTTGTTATCATAGCCACATCAAAAGCCTCTATTTCAGGTTTAACTCCATTTTCCAGCATCTTCTTCCCCAGGTACTCTATGAGTTCCGGCGGATTTTCGTTGACGGCTGTCGGAAAATTCGACGATCCGGTGGCAAGGCTGGCCATTTCGGGTTTTAATTCAATACAGGCTCCTCTTTCCTTGCCTTTGCCGGCTCTAGCTCCTGTAGATAGTTGAATTATAATATCACATTTTTGCTTCACTTTTCTGATTATTTCTTCAAAAACTTTGGGGTCTGCAGTTGGTTTCCCATTTTCGTCTCTTGCGTGGATATGAGCTACTGCAGCACCTGCCTGATAGCAGTTGTATATATCCTCTGCTATTTCATCCGGCGTTACGGGTACGTAAGGGTTGTCTTCTTTTGTCGGAACATTACCCGTAGGGGCTACTGTTATAATTACTTTTCTCAAATAACAACACCTCCAAACTATATATTGCTTAAAAATATTAAGCAATTTCTATTTAATTGATTATTGCAAATAGTATGCCATATTTACTCAAGAATGTAGCCTGTTTTTACCTTCAACTTGGATCTATCGTTAGTGAAAATATATCATATCTGCAAAAGAGTTTCGATAATATAAGAATTATACCAACCTCATGCGATTCATTTTTGAATAGATGATTTCAAATATGAATCAAATAAATAAGCCTGCAATAAGTACCCATACGTTGTCGAGCAACAATTTTATCCGTTCCTTTCAAGTTTGTAAATTTAAATCCACACTATGCCGCAAAAACTTTTAAACTTAACATAAAAAGTCGACTCCTCGTAAGGTTATGGTCAATATAAAATTTTAGTAAAATAATAACTTGTTTATATTATAATGTCAAGAAGATGTAATGTTTATTTTTAAAACTTGACAATTATAGCAAAAAACTTAGATAGTCTCCCGCCTTGATAATAAAAGTGTTAAATATGAGTTGTTATATAATTCCGTATTTCTTTAACTTCCTTACAATTGTCGATTGACTTGTTCTTAGGGCTTCCGCCATCTTTCTGGTGGTTTTATAGAGGATTTTTGCCTGAGATAAAATCCTTTTCTCATACTCTTCCATGATTTTATCAAGGCCCATTTTGGTAAAATCCATATCATTTTCTCTAAAAATGTAATTGTAATCATCAATAGAAATAGAATCGCTTTTCGAAGTTACTATAAGTCGCTCAATTGTGTTTTCCAGTTCTCTTACATTTCCTTCCCATGGCATATTTATCAATAGATTTATAAGGGAAGTGGATAAGATTTTATTACAGCCGTACTTTTTATTGTACTTTTCAACAAAATATGTTATAAGTGGCGGTATATCCTCTCGCCTTTCTCTAAGAGGCGGAATGTGTATAGGCACTACATTAAGCCTGTAGTACAAATCCTCTCTAAATTTCCCTTCCTGAACAAGTTTATATAAATTCTTATTCGTAGCGGCAATAACTCTGACATCAACCTTAACCGGCTTTCTGCTGCCTATTTTGACAAATTCCATATCCTGGAGCACTCCAAGAAGCTTAGACTGGACATTCAACGGAAATTCTGCAACTTCATCCAGAAATATAGTGCTGTGATTAGCCAGCTCAAATAATCCCGGTTTGCCCCTTTTATCAGCTCCTGTAAAAGCTCCTGCTTCGTATCCAAATAGCTCCGACTCAATTAGGGTCTCTGGTATAGCGGCACAGTTCACCTTTATCATCGGTCTGTTTCTCCTTTTGCTGGCTCTGTGTATTATTTCAGCTACATGGCTCTTGCCTACCCCCGACTCTCCAATAATTAATACAGTGGAATCTACTGCGGCAACTCTTAAAGCCAAGTCTATAACCCTATTCATCGCTTCGCTGTATGCTACGAAATTGTTTTCTTCCGAAAGATTACCCCCAACACCTTCATTATCGACAGTATTTTTATATTCAATTTCGGTAAGATCGTAAACTGTGCTTACTACGTATTCGATTTCCCCGGCTTCATTAAATATGGGTTTTCCCCTTGCCAATAACCTTCTTTTAGTACAGGTATTGTAAATTACAGATGCCGGCGCCTTTCGCTCTAAAACCAGCAAAGTGGCAGAAGCCGAAAAATATCCCTTCTCAACCAGCTCTTTCATGCTTTTCCCGGTTAGCTCTTCATTTTTTATTCCCGACATCATTTCAAAAGTTTTATTAACACCTATTGTAGTCCCTTTACCATCCGTCAGATATACACCTGCATATAAGTTGTTTACAACAATTTCTAATAGCCTTTTGTCCATAACACTACCTCCAATTTAAAATTAAGTTCTGGTATTTTTGATATGTTATAATACTTAATATTACTTTTATAATATTTTTTTATTTTTAAAATAATATTTTCCTAAATAAAATAATTTATCTTAAAACAATATTTTTAAATTTATTTTATAACAAAATACTTTGATAGAATATACCTAAATTTTCAAAATTAAAAAGCACTTTATCAGATGTTTGCTAAAAGATAATTGGCCAAATATATTTTAGAAAAGAACATCTGATAAAGTGCTAAATAATTATTGTATAAAATGTTCATTATCCCCACAGATTTAGCCCCGTGACCTCATCGCGCTTTCTTTCAAGGGTAGGGCCAAGAAGCTCTTTTATGTAAAACTCTCCTGCAAACACTTCGGTACCTTCTATAAGGTGCCCTCCGAATACTTTCCCTTCATCATCGGAAATTGCTATATGAAGATGCAGCATGGGTTGGCCGTTTAATAACGATATATTTCCAATGCAGCTCACGATCTCCATAGGTTTTTCGAAAATCAGGTTATTATATACCTTTTTTTCCTGATCGTAAACAGCTATCTTTGCCCTTTTGCACGCACCTATTACCTCTATAATCCCGGCTTTAATTCCTTTCTCCTGAACAAAATCAGTAAGGGAAAGCAAAAGGTCGCTCCCGTAACCGAGCCTTCCGGCGAATTCCCGCCCGGTTCTGTATTCATTTACCAGCATGGCCAATCACCCCGTAAATAATTTATACATCAAAATTATACCATTTAATTCCTCTCTTATCTATTTTAAAGAATTATTTGATATAATAAAGAAAAAAGTTTACAAAGGAGATGTTATATAATGCGAAGAGAAGTTCTGGATTGGCTCGAAAGCTCAGAGTACGATTTTGAAACCGCAAAAGCAATGCTTGATGCTGGCAGATATAATTACTGCATTTTTATTTGCCACCAGGCTGTAGAAAAATTATTAGAAGCTTTGATAATACATTTAAATAAAGAATTTCCACCAAAATCTCATAATTTAATTACATTATTAGAAATGATTGATAATAACCCTGACAAAGATATGGAAACGATAATATTAAAATTGAATCCACACTATATGGTTTCAAGATACCCCGATGCTGCCGGAGGAGTTAATTATAAAATGTATAACAGGCAAATTGCTGAAGAATACTTCTACGATACAGAAAGGGTGTTAAAATGGTTAAAACAAAAGATGAACTGATAAAATTATTATCCGATTATATAAGCAAGTTAAAAAATACTATCAAAATAGAAAAAGTATTATTGTTCGGGTCTTACGCAAGAGGTGAAGCTTTAAAAACCAGCGATGTAGACCTTGCAATAGTATCGGAGGATTTTAATAAAATGAATTTTTTTGAACGCCTTGAGTTTCTGAATAAATACTGGAACTACGATATAGGAGCGGATATATTAGGGTATACTCCCGAAGAATTTGAAGACTTGTCGGGAAAAATAAGTTTTGTTTCCGAAATAGTAAAAACGAGTATCGATATTACCGACATTTGTTCTAAAAGAAATTAATACGCCTTTACCATACCACCATCGACAAGTATAATTTGGCCGGTGATATATGTATTTGCCGGCGAACACAGAAATACGGTTAATTTTGCGTATTCTTCGGGTGTACCGTACCTTCCTAAGGGTATATTTTTTGAAGTCTCCTTTCTTAATTCCTCAACGGTAATACCTGCTTTTTCCGCCCTTATTTTGTCCAAGTATTCCACCCTCGCTGTGCCGATTCTCCCTGGCCCTACAACATTTATCAAAATATTATATTTACCCAGCTCCTGGGAAAGAGTCTTGCTGAGACCGACCACGCCCATTCTAAAGGTATTTGACAGAATAAGATTGTCTAAAACCTGCTTTACGGAAGAAGAGGTAAAGTTTACAATCTTCCCTTCATTATTTCTTTTCATAAAGGGAAGTACTTCTCTTATAGTCCGGATATAGCTTAAAAGGCAAAGTTCATAGGCTTTTTGCCAGGCTTCATCGTCAAAATTGTCAAAATTCCCCGCCGGCGGTCCGCCGGTATTATTTACAAGGGCATATACGTCTTCAAAGGCCTCAACAGTATTCTTTACTAATCGCTTTATATCCTCGTAATTTGTCATATCCCCTACAGTAAAAAGCGGTTCTTTCCCGGTTATTTCTTTTATTTCCTTCTGCGTTTTTACCAATTCCTCTTCGGACCTGCTGAAAAGCATTACATTTGCGCCTTCTCTGCAAAATTCCAGAGCAGCAGCCTTCCCAAGTCCCGAACTGGACGCAGTAACAATTACTGTTTTATTTTTCAATCCCAGTTCCATTTTATTCCCTCCAAACTTATTTGCATATTTTTTCTATTTTCTTGCCTTTAAATCAATTACATTATTAATTAGAGGCTCAAAACCATCGATCCAGCATTCAACTGTATCCCCGTCGTTAATTTGAACAGCACGGGGTGTTCCTGTGGAAATAATGTCCCCCGGAAGAAGAGTCATCACCTTAGAATGAAAGGAAACAAGAAAGTCCGGCGGAAATTTCATATTTGATACCGTATTTTGCGCATATATTTCGCCGTTTTTTACCGTTGCCACCCTTAATTTCAACACATCCTCAATCTCGTCGGGGGTCACCAATACAGGTCCGAAGCTGAAGAAAGTATCAAAACTTTTAGCCCTCGTTAAATATCTGGGATTTTTTCTCAATATATCCTCGGCGGTAACATCGATTACGGTGGTAAACCCTGCTACATAGGAAAGCCAGTCTTCCCTCTCTACTTCTTTACATACCTTCCCGATTATAACCCCAAGCTCACTTTCGGCAGTAGTCTTTTCGGACTGGACGGGAATTTTTATAGCATCTTTATGGCCGATAATAGCTGTATCGGGCTTCATGAAACTTGCCGGTTCCTCATCGGGGGCTTTTTCTGCTAAATCCGATGCGTGTTCCACGTAATTTAATCCAATGCCCCAGATTTTTCTTGGCCTTCTGTACAACGGCCCGTATTTTACCTTTTCCTTAGGGATAAACTCGAGTTTTTCTATTTCCTTTTTACCTCCATTTTCGTACCAGTCCTTCATTTCATCCAACTGTCCTTTTTCAATAATTTCAAATAAATCCCTGGACCAATTTTTATTAAGTCTTTCACTTACTAAACTAACGGGAACCGCGCCTTTTTCCGTAATTATTGCCGCTATTTCCATTCCCAAAAGCTTAATTGTGGCAAGCCTCATAATTATTACCCTCCTTAATATTTAAAAATTTTCCTCTTTGGCTTAAATAAAATCACGCCAAAGAGGAAGTTTATTATCTCAGGATAAATTTTTATTTATCGTAACTTTCCTCTTTCCAATCTGAAGCAGTAAAACACCGGCTCCTATAACAACACCTATAATATCGGTTAATCCTCCCGGCTTTATTAAAAGCAAGCCGGCAATCATCATAAGAACCCTTTCAATTTTATTCATCGGCTTTAGAAGATATCCTTCAAAAGAAGAAGCTACAAAGGTAACACCAATCAGGGCTGTAATACAGGTGGTTATAATTGATAAAGCACTGCCTCCTATTCCGAGGAGTACGGGATTGTATACGTACATAAAGGGCACTATAAAACCTGCTATAGCCAATTTAAACCCCTCAAGCCCCGTTTTGTACATATCACCTCCGGATATACCCGCTGCTGCATAGGCCGCTAAGGCCACGGGCGGTGTAATGTTTGCAAGCATAGCGTAATAAAATACGAAGAAGTGGGATACGAAAGGTTTAACGCCGAGCTTCAAAAGTGCCGGTACTGCCATATTAGCCGTTAAAAGGTAAGCAGGAATTGAAGGCATCCCAACCCCCAGTATAATACATGCTATCATTGTAAATACCAATGTCAGAAACAAATTGCCTCCCGAAAGGGAAATAATTGCCCCTGCAATTTTGGAGCCAAGTCCCGTCAGTGTAGAAATACCAACAACAATACCTACAACAGCACAGGTTACCGCAACGCTTAAAGAACCTTTGGCACCGGACTCCAAAGCCTCTAATATCTTCGACAGGTTCATTTTATTCCTCGGGGTCAGCCAGCTGACGGGCACCGTCAATAGAATGCCAAAAAAGGCAGCAAAAGTTGGAGTATAACCCTTTACGAGAAGGTACACCAGTACAATTAAAGGTATCAATAGGAAAAACTTCTCTCTAAAAATCTTGCCTAAACTCGGCACTTCTTTTTTGTCCAATCCCCTTAAGTCCATTCGAACCGCTCTAAAATAAACCGTTATAAATACCCCGAAATAATATAGCAATGCAGGTATAATGGCCGCGTACATTATATTGACGTATTTTACCCCCAGGATCTCTGCCATTATAAAAGCTGCCGCGCCCATTACAGGAGGCAGGATTTGACCGCCGGTAGAAGCTGCAGCTTCCACGCCGCCGGCAAATTCCGGAGTATATCCTATCTTTTTCATAAGAGGTATAGTGAATGTTCCTGTTGTAACCACATTTGCCACCGCCGAACCGTTTACAGAACCCATTAAAGCGCTGGAAAGTACCGCCACCTGAGCGGGCCCGCCCCTTTTATCCCCGGCAATTGCCAAAGCTATCTCGGTTATAAAATCGCCAACACCGGATTTTAATAAAAACGACCCGAAAATGACAAAAAGTATTAAATATTGAGCCGATACTCCTATAGGAGTACCGAAAATCCCTTCTGTTGTCAGGTACATATATTCGATTATTTCGGGAATTGAAAAACCTTTATGGGAAAAATATCCGCTGAGCAGGTTGCCTGTTAAGCCGTAAAGCAAAAATATAACCGCAAGAATGGGAAGAACCAGCCCGGTTACTCTTCTTCCTGCTTCCAAAACAAGTATTACCAGAAGTATTCCTACCAGTATATCCAGGTGGTGGGCATTCCGGCACGGTTCACTATTTCGTGGAAATTTGCCCTTAAATAAAGGTACGGTATTATACTTGCAGCAATGAGAATTATATCAAAAAATTTAGTAAAACCGTTTTCTTTAGAACTCATGGGATATAAAAAGTAAATAAGGACAAGCATAAAACTTACGTGAATAGACCTGTGAATTATGGCTGTAGGTGTTCCATGCCAGGAGGTGTAAAGGTGATACAGCGCCATTGCTATTGCTATAAAAGATACCAATTTTTTTAAATTCCCTTTTAATTCCTTAGTCCTTTCCGTTTTATCGTATTTTTTTATAGTTTCCTGTATTTGATTTTCATTAACTATCTGTTTGTCGCTCATAAAAAAATCTCCTCCAAAAAATTAGTTAAAGAGTTTTTTTGCTCTAATTCTAATTCCGGTATTATCTCCAAAAATACTGACTAAGTTAATCTTTTTACCGCCCATCCTCAGATAATGAGGAGAAATTTTCGATAGTTTTATATCCAGAAATTCAAATTCTTTATCTATTTTATCGTAAACTATGAAACCGTCTTTTATTTTTACCTTCCATCCGTCCTCTATATTCGAAGGCACCCCCGGGCCAATAGAAGCCACTTTCATTGTTTTCAGCACTAATTTATCTTCATTAATTCCAAAAATATTTTCCCAGGGTTGTTTTTCACTGGAATGTATAAAAATAATTGAAAAAGTATCACTAAAATAAGGTATTCTTATAGTTTTTTCATTAGATGAAATAATAATTAAATATAGCCTGTTTGAGATAAAAAACATAATTAAAAGTACCAATGAAAATATTAAAACCCATGCTTTTTTTTTCATTTTATGCATTTAGATAGAGAGCAGTTAAATAACTTTAACTGCTCTCTTTACCTCCTGTTTTTTATTTGATTAAACCCTTTTCTTTGTAGAATTTCTCTACTCCAGGATGCAAAGGTATTACCATATGTTCGGTAGCTCTTTCCAAGGTTACATCCTTTAAAGCTGAATGGGACTGTTTTACCGTTTCCCAGTTGTCAAACATTGTTTTTACGAGATTGTATGCCAAATCCTCGGACATATCCTTGCTAACAACAAGATAGTTCTTCAAAGCAACGGTCTTGACAGGTGCGTCCACGCCTTTGTAGGTTCCTGCAGGAATTTCCGCTTCAAAGTATATGGGGTATTCCTGCTTTAATTTTTCAATAATTTCAGGTGCAATTGGAACAATCTTTATATCCTTTGTAGTAGCAAGTTCTGTTATGGCCGCAACGGGAAGTCCGCCCGTAATAAATCCTGCATCGATGTTGCCGTTTGCTAACTGTTCGCAGGTCTCCGCATAGCTTAAATAATCTGCTTTTGCCAGATCATTGTAGGTCATACCGGCGGCCTTTAATATGCCGCGGGCGTTGAATTCGGTTCCGCTGCCGGGTGCACCCACTCCCACCCTTTTACCTTTTAAATCGTATACACTGTTAATTTTACTGTCTTTTTTGGTTATAAGCTGCACGTAATTGTCGTGCAAGGAAGCAAAACCCAAAACGTTTGCCAGCGGTTCCTTGAACATTTCCTGCCCTTTATTGGCAAGGTATGCCACATCGCTCATAGTAAAAGCTATCTGGGCTTTATTTTCATTTATCATCCTCAGGTTTACCACAGAAGCAGCGGTAGAAGAGTTTGTAACATTAATACCGGAAATCTTCTCATTCCATAAGGAAGCTAAAGCGCTGGCGATAACGTGGTATGGACCGCCCGCTCCTCCGGAAGCAAAGGTAATCTCCGCTTTTTGCGCAGGATTGGAATTCGTAGAATTGCTCTTTTCACCTGAATCCTGCTTTGCTCCACAGCCGCCGAGAGAAAAAACAATAAGCGAAATTACCAATAAAAGCGGTAAAACTTTTTTTAAGTTCAAAATAATGACCCCCTTTTTTGAATATTTCCCTCTCATTTAATATCAAAAAAGGAGGTCTTTCGTAAACAATATTTAAATGAATGTGTCATTTCATTAAATGAACAGTATGAAAATTGAAATGAAAATTATATGTTCAAAATCGATTTCAGTTCATTGGCTTTATTTTTTGATACGGGTATTTCTATACCTTCGCAGCCGCTCAATTTTATTAAATAGGTGTTATTAAACCAGGGGATTATTTCTCTTATTTTTTTTAGATTTATAATGTAGCTTTTATGAACCCTGAAAAAGCAGTTGTTCTTTAACCTTTCTTCAATATCTTTCAAAGAGTATAAGGATTTGTAAATACCATTTGCGGTCTTAATAATGGAATTTCTCCCCTCGGCTTCGATGTAAATAATCTCATCGATGTCGATAAAAATCAATTTTGAATCCGATTTTACCGGGAGTTTTTTTACCTCCTCAAATTTTTTTCCAAGCCCTGCCGTTTCAACTTCATTATTTCTTTTAATTTTTTCTATTGTCTTTTTTAGCCTTTCTTCGCTGAAGGGTTTTAAAACATAATCCAAAGCATTCAATTCAAAGGCCTTCACTGCATATTCATCATAGGCGGTAGTGAAAATAATTTTTATACCTTCATCAAGGGATAATAAACTTTTTGCTATTTCCAGTCCGTTTAAATCATTTAATTTTATGTCGAGAAACACAACGTCGGGGTTCAGTTTTTTTACGATATTTAAAGCCTTTTGCCCGGAATTAATAATTCCTATGACCTTGATATTTTTATCCACCTTTTTTAAAAGGTATTTCAGCTCTATCGCAGAATACTCTTCATCTTCAACTATTAAGGCCTTCAACCGCATCACCCCTTACCCGTATTATCACCGAGGTACCCCTTTGTTTTTTACTGTAAATATTAAACTGAATACTGCTCCCGTAGAAATATTTAAACCTCTTGTAAACTGATTCTAATCCAAAACTGCTTTTCGGGAAATTATGAGAATTTAAATTTTTTAAAAGTTCTTCTTCAATTCCTACGCCGTCATCTTTAACGCAGATCAAAAATCCTTTACGAATCCCCTTTATAATTACCGCCACATGCCCCCCTTCCTCCTTAGGAAGGATTCCGTGCTGGATGGCGTTTTCCACTAAGGGCTGCAGGGTAAGCGGCGGTATTTTGAAATTCACGTTCTCATCCTTTGTAAAAGTTATCTTAAGCTTGTTTTTAAATCTTTCTTTTTCCAATGCCACATAAGATTTTACGTGCTCCAATTCCTCATCTATATCAATCAGTGCATCCTTCTTGTTTAAATTCTTTCTGTAGAAATTGGAAAGATGGCTGATGAGTTTTCTTGCTTTAAAGGGGTTCAGGCGGCACAGGACAGAGATGGTATTCAAGCAGTTAAATAAAAAATGCGGATTTATCTGGTTTTGCAGTACCTTAATTTGAGTCAAAGCGAGAATTTTGTTCTGTTCTTCAATCATACTAAGCTCTAATTGAGTTGAAAATAACTGTGCAAGCCCGAGGCCCAGCTCCACATCCGTTTCGCTTATGGAATTTTCTGCACACCTATATAACTTCAAAGTCCCGATGACGTTGTCCTTTATTTTTAAAGGAAGCACAATTGCGGACTGAAGTTTACAATCGGGAAACTTACAGTCTATTTCCGCCTTACTCTTGCTTACTACATAAATGCCCTCCTGAATTGCCTTTTTTGTAAGGTTTGTCAACAGCGGTCCCCCGGAAGCATGATGGTCCGAGCCCACTCCGAGATGGCAAAGTACTTCCTTTTCGTCGGTAATGGCTATAGCGTCAAAATCCGTCACATTGAAAATAATTTCTCCCGCTTTTTTTGCCGTTTCCCTGCTTAAACCCTTCCTTAGAATTGGCAGGGTTTGATTTGCTATATTAAGACAAAGCTTTGCTTGATAAGCCTGTAGTTTCTCCTTTTCTGTAAAAATGGATTCGATAATCGCTATAAATATAGCAAGACCTACGGCATTCACAACGGTCATGGGAATCCATATGACTTTAACCACCGCTACGGCTTTGGCAAAAGGTCTGGAAAAAATGAGCACCATTATTTTCCTCAGGGATTCACAAATTACCCCCAGGACTATCCCGTAAATCCATTTATTGCGTCTTTCCTTGGCAATATAATAGGAATATCCGGAAATCATTCCTTCTATAATTGTGGAAATGCTGCAGGCTTTCAAGGTAAAGTCCGCAGTCCCTATGGACAGCCTGTGAATAACCGATATTACTGCAGCTCCTAATCCCACCACCGGGCCGCCGTACAGCCCTCCCGACGCTACCCCAATAATTCGGGTATTTACCAGGGAGCCTTCATAATTTATACTGAAATAATTCCCCAACATGCCGATAATGCCAAATATTGTTATAAGCAATAGGTTTCCTTTAAAAGATTTTTCGTTCTGGGTAATAAGTTTTGTAAAGGTTTTTGATTTGGATAAAAGATAAATTATTATAATAAAAAGACCTAATTTGTTCAGCAGATTGTATATTAAACTGAATATTATCATTTATTACCACCTTTTTCTTTTTTCAAAAAAAACCCTCTATAATAGCCTAATTTCTACCATAGAGGGTGTTATTTATTTTTTTACTTTAGATAACCGCTCAAAACCAGAAAAAGTATTAAAATCCCAAATACTATCCTGTAATAAGCAAAGGGTTTAAGAGAGCGGTTAGACACGTATGAAAGGAATTTATCTATAGCTATTAGAGCAACAATAAAGGATACTATAAATCCCGCCCCGAGCGCCTGCCATTCTAATACACCCATGGCGCCTATCCCTTTCAGCAGTGAAAATAAAGATGCAGCAATCATCGTGGGTATTGCCAGGAAAAAGGAAAACTCCGCCGCACCTTTTAATGAAAATCCCGCTGCAAGGCCGCCCATGATGGTAGATGCGGAACGGGACATGCCCGGAAAAAGGGCAAGGCATTGAGCTATCCCTATTAAAAGCGACTGCCCGAAACCGGCTTTTTCTATCTCATTTAACCCGTACCTCCCGAAAGCATTCTCCGTAAGTATCATAAGGACTCCACCAACTACCAGTGCGATAGCTACGGTAAAGGAGGAAAAAAGATAGGTCTCGATGTAATCGTTTAAAAACACCCCCAGCAGTGCAGAAGGGATAAAAGCTATAAAAATATTAGACCACAGGCGAAAACCGCTCCTGCCCGGGGCCAAGTTCAAAAGGGAATTATAAATTTTTTTCCGGTAATAAAAAATTACTGCTAAAATCGCCCCTAACTGTATTACTATTTCAAAGGTGATGTTAAATCTCGAACCTTTGAAACCCAAAAAATCCCCGGCGATAATAAGATGGCCTGTGGAAGATACGGGTAAAAACTCCGTCAACCCTTCCACAATACCCATTATTATTGCTTTAATTATCAGCGGCATGTCCTTACCTCTTTTCCGTATTTTTTAAAATATTTATTACTTCTTCATCCTCCACCTGAGAAAAATCTTCATAAAACTGGCCTACTGCATAAAAGGGTTCTTCAGAATAAATATAATAAAGTTCATGACAAATCCCTTTAAATTCCTTCACGGAATCGGGAGCAATTACCGGAACGGCTATTATTATTTTCTCTGCTTTTAATTTTTTCAAAAATTCTACCGCAGCCTTTACCGTAAAACCCGTGGCTATACCGTCATCCACCAAAATTACTTTTTTGCCTTCTAAGGAATCGTAATACTCCTGCCCACGAAACTTAATCAAATTTTCCTTTATCTTTTCCAGTTTCAGTTTTGCTTCATTTTCCAGATAAGGCCTCTTTATGCCATATCTGTTTACTGCTTCTTCGTAAACAAAAAGCGTTCCATCGGGAGCCACAGCACCCACCGCAAATTCCTCATTGAAGGGAGCTCCTATTTTCTTGGTGACAACCACATCAAGGGGAAGAGAAAGCTCCTCTGCCAGTACGCCACCTACTACTACCCCGCCCCGGGGAATAGCAAAAATAACAGCCTTTTCGTCCTTTTTATAATGGGAAAGCAGTTTTGCCAGTCTTTTCCCTGCGTCAATTCTGTCCTTCAGCACTTATGTTCCCTTCTTCCTTGATAAATTGTAAAATCTTTTATAAAATAATTTTTATACATTATTTCACTAAATTGTATCCAAAAGAAGGAGGAATATTTTATGGAAAAGACCTTCGTAATGTTAAAGCCCGATGCGGTAAAGCGAGGCCTCGTGGGAAGCATAATTAAAAGGTATGAACAAAAAGGCTTAAAAATCCTCGCTTTGAAAATGCTTCAGGTGACCGAAGACCTGGCTGAAAAACACTATGAAGAGCACCGGGATAAACCCTTTTACCGGGAGCTCGTAAACTTTATCACCTCGGGCCCAGTAGTAGCGATGATCTTAGAAGGGCCCAATGCAATAAAGCTGGTCCGGCTTTTAAACGGTGCTACTAAGGCTGAAGATGCCCTTCCGGGTACCATAAGGGGTGATTATGCCCTTACCACTCAGGAAAACTTAGTCCATGCATCGGACAGCAGCGAAAGTGCCCGAAGGGAAATTGCCCTGTGGTTTCCGGAACTTTCTTTTTAAGATTTATTTCACCCTTTTAAGTTTTGGGTTATCGATTAATCCCGGAATCCTTCCTCTTTTTGCAACGGGCACTCCGTCCACCATCTTAATATCCATGGTCATGTCAATTGGTGAGGCACCGGAGATATAGCTTCCCACTCCGAAGGCGTCGGCTCCGGCTTCCGAAAGCTCCCTTATCTTATCGGGAGTTAGACCTCCAGAAACGAAAATCTTTACATTTTTGTATCCCTTCTGGTTTAATCTATGCCTCACTTCATTTACCAGCTCTTTTGTTACGCCTCCCCTTTCGCTGGGGGTATCCAACCTAACCCCTTCCAGCGCACCTTTGAGAGCCTCGGCGACGTTCAAAGCCTCCTCGGCTTCGTCCTTGAAGGTATCCACCAGGATTATCCTCGGTGAATCAGGGGGCATGATCTCGTCATAGGCTTTTGCTACAGTTACCGTATCCCCGGCGATAAGAATCGCAGCATGAGGAATGGTTCCCGATGGCTGTCTTCCGAGTATCTTCGCAGCAAGAATGCAACTGGCATTGCTGGCGCCTCCCACGATCGCAGCCCTTTCCATAACCGGAGCCACCGCGGGATGAACGTGCCGCGCACCAAAACAGATAAACATCTTATCCTTCGCCGCTTCCCTGCATTCCCTTGCCGCCGTGGCCCAGCCGCTGGACTGGGCGAGGATCCCAAGAAGCGCCGTTTCATATATGCCGAATTCCTCATAAGGCCCAATTATCCTCAATATTGTCTCCTTTGGATTAAAGGTTTCCCCTTCCGGAATAGCGTAAATTTCAATATTTTTATCTTTTAAAAGGTTTAATACCTCCTCGAGTCCGCATAAAATACCGCTTTTTCTTGCAAAAACTTCGGCAACCACCCTTTTACCTGCCACCCCTAAGTGTCGCAAAATTTCCATTGTCTTAATAAAATAAATATCGGTAGTGGCGCCGCATTTTATTTCTTCATGGGTTGCCGAATAAAAGAGCCTTTCTTTTTTTATTTCAAAGTCCTTTACATCCTTCAAAGATTTTATTTCTTTCATATCATGACCTCCAAAATTTATTTTAATCTGTACAATTTTCTGTACCAATAGTACGCTTTCTTTACCTTCATTACAAAAAATTTTGTCTCCACAAAGGGTATTTCCTCTTCTTTTTTATTTTTTACATCAAACAATCCCCTATCCACCCATTCCCTTACATTGCCCCTCCCTCCGTTGTAAGCCGCTAAAGCTAAGGTAAGATCCCCTTTAAATTCCCTCAAAAGGTCGGATAAATACCAGGTTCCGATCATAATATTGGTCTTCGGGTCCATCAGGTCAATTTTTTCTTCCCTGATACCCATTTTTCCCGCAGCCCATACCGCTGTGGAAGGCATTATCTGCATAAGCCCAATTGCACCTTTATTAGATATGGAAGAAGGATTGAAATTACTTTCTATTTTTATTACCGAAGCAACAAGGTAAGGGTCTAAACCGTACTCCTTCGAATATTTCACTATATAATCCTCGTACTTTAACGGGTAAATGGTCTTCAAAAACCAGTTAAGGTTAAAAAAAAGCGCAACGATTAAAGCGATTACCAGTAAAGTAAATACCTTATTAATTTTTTGATTCAACTAATTCCCTCCAATAATCCTCTACCTGTTTTAGAAGTTGCGAAAAATCCCCCGAATTATTAATTATTCTGGTGGCATATTTTACCTTTTCTTCCTGGGGCATCTGAGCCCTTATCCTGTCCTTAGCCTCCTTTTCCTCCAAAAAGCTATCCCTCTTTAATAGTCTTTCTAACTGAGTTTTTTCATCAATGGTGACCAGCCATACCTCATCCACCATTTTATAAAGCCCAAGCTCTATCAAAAGGGCCGCATCTATCACCACAACATTTTCATTCCTGTTGGCGGCTTCCTCCAATCTCCTTTTTATTTCCTCTATTATCTTAGGATGGGTTATTTTATTTAACAGGGCCAGCTTTTCTTTGTCTGCAAAAACTATTCTACCCAATTTTTTTCGCCGCAGGCTCCCGTCCTCGTTTAAGATTTCCTGCCCGAAATGCTTCACTATCTCAAGATAAGCCGGTTTTCCCGGTTCAACGAGGGCCTTTGATATCTCATCGGCATCTATTATATATGCCCCTTTTTCGCGCAAAATCCCGGAAACGGTGCTTTTACCGCTGGCAATTCCCCCGGTCAAACCAATGACCTTCAAAGCCCTCTCCCCCTTTTTTTATTTTAGCTCCTCCCAGGTATAACCTTCCTTTACATCCACAATGAGAGGAACCTTTAGCTCCACCACCTTTTCCATATGGTATTTCACCAAATTTTTTACTGCATCCAGCTCCTCCAAAGGTACATCAAAAATCAATTCATCGTGTATTTGAAGCAACAGTTTGGTTTTATAACCCCTTCTTTTCAATTCCCTGTAAATCTTAACCATAGCGAGTTTTATTATATCCGCAGCGGTCCCCTGAATGGGAGAATTCACCGCAGCCCTTTCGGCAAAAGACCTTAGATTGAAGTTCCTGCTCGTTATTTCCGGAAGGTAGCGCCTCCTGTTAAAAAGGGTGGTTACGTATCCGGAAACCCTCGCCTTTTTAACCGTATTTTCAATAAATTCCTTAACCTTTGGATATCTCTTAAAATAATTTTCTATATACTCCTTTGCCTCTTTTGTGGGGATGTTAAGGTTCTGAGCAAGGCCAAAATCGCTGATCCCGTAAATAATACCGAAGTTTACCGCTTTTGCCCTGTTTCTCATCTCGGGGGTGACCTTTTCTATCGGAATTCCAAACACCTCGCTGGCCGTCCGAGCGTGTATATCCTCTCCTTTGACAAAGGATTCTATCAGTTTTTCATCCCCGGACATATGAGCAAGGATCCTGAGTTCAATCTGGGAATAATCGGCGGACAATAAAAGATGATCGGGGCCATCGGCAACAAATACCCCTCTTATTTTCCTGCCGATATCGGTTTTTACAGGAATGTTCTGGAGATTGGGCTCAGTGCTGGAAATCCTTCCGGTAGCAGTAATCGTTTGGTTGAAGGAGGTGTGAATTCGCGATGTAACCTTGTCTACCAGGTTCAAAAGCCCATCCGCGTAAGTGGATTTCATCTTCATCAAAAACCGGTATTCCAGAAGTTTTTCAATTATCGGGTGTGCGCCTTTTAACTTTTCCAGAACTTCTGCATCGGTGGAATAACCCGTCTTTTTCTTCTTTACGGTGGGAAGCTGCAGTTTTTCAAAAAGCACTTCTCCCAGCTGTTTAGTAGAGTTTATATTGAAAGAGGTACCGGCAAGTTTATAAATTCCCCCGGTCAATTCCATAAGCCTCTCTCCGAATTCCGCAGAGAGCTTTTTCAATTTTTCCCGGTCCACCTTAAAGCCGGTCATTTCCATATCAGCCAGTATATGGCAGATAGGAAGCTCTATGAAGTACAACAGGCCTTCCATTCCATCATTTTTTATCCTCTCTTCAAGAACCCCTTCTAAGGGTATCAAGGTAAAGCACTTTTCTTCATCAGGCTTATCCTTCAGTTCCACTCCTAAGTATTCGTAGGCAACGGTCTCCAAATCGTACCTATTTCGAGAAGAGTTTAAAAGATATGCGGCGATCATCGTGTCAAACTCATAGGAAAAATCGATTCCATTCCTTGCAAAAAACTGTATTAACCCCTTTCCATCGTGGGCAATCTTTTTTATACCGTTCATGAGAAATAGCTCTCGCAATAAATTCTTTATATCCTCTTCTTGAAGGAAAGAATTTCCCAGGGAAAAAACCTTTCTCCCTTCGGAAAAAAGCACCCTTTCGGGAGTTAAAAACAAGGAGAGAACCCCGGCGCTTTTTGCATCTTCTTTCAATCGGTATAAGTCCTCTATGTCTTTTATCCCATAGGCTATTTCATCCCGCTGTTCATTTCCTTCTTCTTTGTAGACCTCTTCTATTTGTAAAACCTTCTCTGCCTGTTTCCTTTCCCCGGAGACGTCGGCAGATTCCGCCAATCTTTTTATCAGTGTGTTAAATTCCAGTTCCCTGAAAAGATTTATAAGTTTTTCCCTGTCCGGCACCTTTATTTTTAACTCGTTGAAATCTAAATTTAACGGAATATCTCGAATAATTGTAGCCAAACGCTTTGACTTTAGAGCCTGCTCCTTATAGGCTAACAGGTTATCCTTCAACTTTCCCTTAACCCGTTCATCTCCCTGGGCCGAAAGCGCATTATAAAGATTTTCCAGATTTTGATATTCTTTCAGAAGCTTAATGGCTGTCTTTTCACCCACACCGGGCACTCCCGGGATATTATCCGACGCATCTCCCATAAGACCTTTCATATCGGGCAAAAATTGCGGGCTGAATTCGTATTTGTTTACAAACTTTTCCGGGTCATATACTTCCATTTCCGTAATGCCCTTCTTAGTAAGCATAACATGGGTTTTTTCGCTTAATAATTGAAGGGCGTCCTTATCACCGGTAACTATCAAAGTAAAAAGTCCTTCCTCTTCAGCTTTTTTTGAAAGAGTCCCCAGCACGTCATCCGCTTCAAAACCCTCTATTTCCAGGAATTTTATGTTCATGGCCGATAAAATTTCTTTTAAAATAGAAAACTGTCCTAAAAGCTCCTCCGGCGCTTTTGCTCTTGTCGCCTTATACTCTTCAAATTCTAAATGTCTAAAGGTGGGAGCCTTTTTATCAAAAGCCACTGCTATAAAATCCGGCTTTTCCTCTTTTAACAGCCTAAAAAGCATGTTGGTAAACCCGTACACGGCATTGGTGGGAACCCCTTTTGAAGTCGTAAGGGTCGGAATGGCGTAATACGCCCGGTGCATCAAGCTGTTTCCATCTATTAAAAGAAGTTTACCCATAAAATCCCTTCCCTATAAATAAAAAATTTTTTCCTGCGGTAAAAACTTTGATAACTCGCGTACTGCAATGTTAACCATTTTTTCTTTTATACTTTTTTCTACGGAAAACACCTTTTTTCCTTCTTCGTAATAAAAATAAAAGATTTCGTCATAGATTCCACAAGACCTTATATTTTTCATATATTCCTTCGGTATGCGGAATACCCCGATACCTGCATCCATTACCTTAGATTTATCTATATTATCAAAGATGTACTCTATAAGTTTATAAAATTCCTCCTCAAACCCTTTGTAATATATTAACGGGTCAAAGCAAAGCCTTACCCTGAAACCCAGCTCTTGCGCCTTTTTCATCGCCATTACCCTTTTTTCTATACCGGGTGCATTTTTTTCATAAGTTTCGGCAATAAAAGGAGTGGATATTGTCCAGGAAAGTACGGCATTTTCCGCCGGCAATACATCCTTTATAGCGTCAATGTTTGCGCTTTTTGTCCTTACTTCTATAATTAAACCCTTTTTTCCCCGGCAAAAATCTATAAAACGCCGGGAATACGGCACGATTCGTTCCATAGCTAAAAGATCCGTCTCATAAGAGCATGCTATATATAGATTTTTCTTCTCCGCCCACAGTTTTTCGATTTCCTCCAAATAATCTTGAATATTAACGAATATCACTAAATTTGAAGAAGGATACATGCCCTTTAAAAAGCAGTAGCTGCAGTTGTAGGGGCAATTTAATATGGGCGATGTGTAGTAAAAATTACTAAAACCGAAATCATGACACACTTCCGGTGCTTTAAAGAGAAATTCGCCTTTTTTTACCGCAAGGATGAGTTTGACTGCTTTTTTTTGAAGGTTAAAGCTCTGCCGGGGTCTTGTAAAGACCTCCCTGTAATCACCTATTAAAACTTTATTAGAATTTAAAAACTTGGACGTTATTTCCCGGGTAATAGGATACTCTAAGGCTTTTTCTTCTATATATAAATGAGAAAACGGGCTAAACCGAAAGCCGCTTTTTAATGAGCTCAAAGTAGTATTTCACTTCCCTCTTGGAATCTGGTTTTATATTTAAGAATTCTTTTAAAAAACCAAGATCCTTATCCTTTTTAACAATTTTATAGGCCAATGCTAAATTGTAGAGCCTCCGCTCCATTGTAAAGGTTAATTTTAAATTTTGGGCTATCTTTTTTAATATTTCCTCATCCTCATAGGATAGAGGATTTTTAATTATTTCATTGGCTTCCACCAAAGCCTTTATGTAATAATCTATATCTTGAAGGTTATCCCGGATTATCCCGTAAATTTCTTCTTTATTAATACTCAGGTCATCCAGAAAATCGTAAACCACCTTTATTAACTGGATGTTATGAACATATAAAAAAGAAGAAGCCGCTTCAAAAAAGCCCGCCCCTTCCATATCCACCAGATCGCCCTTATAAAAGACCTTCTCCTTTCCCCTGACGGGACGGGGATATGTAAGCAATGTCCCTTCTTTAAAAGGATGCTTCACCAGAATATCCGGGTAGAAACACCTTTCGGAAAAAGTGTTGACTACCTTATTGCAGAGAACGGCCTCCCCTTTTCGGTAATCAGGATTCACCGCCCCGGCTATCCCTATATTAAGAGCTATATCGGTTTTTTGCGCTGAATAACGGGTCAAAAGGTGTGAAACCGCAGCGGAGGTAATTACCGTTCCCATGCCGGTAATAATTAAAATTATATTTTCACCCTCGTATATATCGAATTTTGACGCATAATGATTTTTTTTCAAACCGTAAAAATCTATAACAGGTTTTGCTTCGGCGTAAAACGCACAGCAAATAAATACCATCTTTTACAGTTTCCCCTTTTTTATAATTTATAATATCACAAACGAAGTAGGAGGGCAATTACCTCCTACTCCGCGATCGCGTCAAGTATTTTTAGGTTTTTTAAAAACTCACCATCTTCCCATTAGATGAAGGTAAAAAATTTTTTATATGAATTGTTGTAACATAAAATATTTCCATATATTACCATATAATGGTTGTAA